>NYTZ01000035.1 GCA_002683735.1 Flavobacteriales bacterium | reverse complement strand
TTCGGCTTGAGCGACCTGCACCAGCTCCGCGGCCGGGTGGGCCGGTCTAACAAGCGGGCGTTCTGCTACCTGTTGGCGCCGCCGCTCCACGCCCTGCCCACTGAGTCGCGCAAGCGCCTCCAGGCCATGGAGCAGTTCAGTGAGCTCGGCAGCGGCATGAACATCGCCATGCGTGACCTCGACATTCGTGGGGCGGGCAACCTGCTTGGCGGGGAGCAGAGTGGCTTCATCTCGGACATCGGTTTTGAGATGTACCAGAAGATCCTCAAGGAGGCCGTCAACGAGCTCAAGGACGAAGAGTTTGCTGAACTCGCCAGAGAGGAAGCCGATTCCCGTGAGCACTACGTCGATGAGACGGTGCTCGAGACGGACCTCGCCCTGTTGTTGCCCGATCATTACATCTCGGACATCGCCGAGCGCATCGCCCTGTACCGAGCGCTCGACGAGATGGCGGACGAGGAGGGGTTGCAGGCCTACGAGGCCCGGTTGGTGGACCGTTTCGGCCCCCTGCCGCAGGAAGCGGCGGACCTGTTGGAGACGATCCGGCTGCGGTGGATGGCCCAGATGGTGGGTTTCGGCAAACTCGTGCTCAAGGGCGGCAAGCTCATCGGGGTCTTCCACGACGAGGAGGGAAGCGATTACTACCGCGGGGTCCGCTTCCAGCGTGTACTCGACTTCATGCAGCGCAACCCCAAAGGCGTCCAGATGTACCAACGCAACAACGCACTTCGCCTTCGCGTCGAGCCGGTCGAGGACCTCGTGGCCGCGATGTCCATCCTGCGCAGGTTGAGTGGCACGCCCGAGCCGACCAAGGTCGCCGCGACAGGTCCCGGAACGCAGGGACCCGGGGAATACGCGGTCGAGGAGGATTGACTTTACTTCTTTCCGGACGTCCAGGTCAGGCCTGCGCGGATCCAGCGGCCCGGCTGGTCGACATTGCCGATGTCCACGTATTGGATGTCGAGTGCATTGTCGATCCGCACGTGGGCGGCGACGGGCAGGGATTCCGGTGCCCACCGGACGGTGGCACCGAGGAGTTGGACCGGCTCGAATTCGATTTCCGCAACGGCCACTGGGGCATAGTAGCCCCCATTGCGGTCTTGCGCGCTCCAGCGCACGTCCACCATCCAGTCNTCGAGCGGACGGAAGCCNAGGATGACATCGGCTTTCGTGTTGAGGATGTCGAGGACGTAGTTGCTCTCAAATCCGGTGCTGGTCTCATCCGCTTCTATGAAGGCGAGGCTAACTGTGAAGTAGCGCAGCGCCGGTGCGTCCTCCGTGGCCTGGGCGGACAGGGAGAATTCTTGGCCTGAGAAGTTGACCTCCCGGAGATTGGTGGCCTCGGTGATGGAGGACCCGTTGAAGCGAACCCAGTCGATGAGGTTGCGCCCCCAGCGGTGGAAGACGTGTTGGGAGAGGNCCAGCCGGTGTCCGTCGCCCAGATCGCCGGTCAGCCGATACCCGAACTCGAGGTGCTCGGCTTCCTCCGGCAGCAAGTCTTGGCTGCCTTGGGCGCCGCCAACGGTGTAGTAGAGGTCGGTGTAGGAGGGCATGCGGACAGAGCGCCGGGCTGAGGCAAAGGCCACGGCCCGGCCGGTNTTGTCAATGCGCAGGGACAGNGAGGCCTCCGGGATGAAGCGGGGGCCATCCGCCGCGGAATTGAGGTTCCATGCGGCGAGGGTACGGGCAGTGATACGTCCGAGTTCGACGCGTTGTCCGATCCCGAGATCGAGGTTCGTCCGCCGGTCGCCCACCGCGTAGATGCTGCTGTCCCCACGGCCGTATTCGGCGAGGCCCAAACGGTTGCTGACCACGCCTTCACGTCGGAAATCGGCGGAAAGGAGGGTTTCTCCCCAATCGGTAACGTGTCGGGCGCCGCCCCGGGCGCCGGACACGGTGGACACGTGCTGGTTGGCGCCTTGGTACCATCCCGGTACGGGTCCCGCATCCGAGGTCAGGATGCCATCGGCGTCCTCGACGTAGTAACCTTCGCCTTCGCGGAACAATTCGAAGCGGTCNCGGTGGTTGCGGTGGTGCACCCCGGCTTCCACGTCCCAACCGCGGACCTNGTGTTGCCAAGTGAGCTGGCCTTGCCACAGGCCAACCTGTTCGAACTGCTGTGGAAAGCTGGCGGTGTAGAAGTCCTGTGCACCGAAGGCGGAGGACATGCCNCCGGCTTGCAGGTTGAAGGTTCCATTTTCGGTGGCCTTGCGACCGGCGTAACGCAACCGGGTCATGGCCAGGTCGGTGTTGTCCTGGTACCCTTCTGTGCCAGCGCGGCTGAGGCTGATGCGGTGCCGTGTCTGGTCCCGGCCCCAATCGTGGCGGGCGCGGATGCGGTTCCACCCATGCGATCCGCCTTCCACGGACACTTCCGTGCCATTGGCGTATCCCGGGCCGGTGTTCAGAATGATGCCGCCTGTGACACCCCCGCTACCGAGGGCGCCACTGCCCCCGCGGACGACCTGGACTTGTTGGATGTCCTCCGGGTCAATGGGCAGGTTCAACAAGTGGTGGGCCGTGTGGGGTGCGCTCCAACGGATGCCGTCCACCCAGAGGGCAACTTGTTCAAACGTGCCGCCCCGGATGCTGAGGTCGGTCTGGGCGCCCCAAGGACCGCGCTGTCTGGCGTCGATGCCCGGCACGGTTTCCAGCAGGCCATCCAACGAGGGCTGGGCGGCATTGGCGATCACTTCGGGGCCGAGGGTCACGAGGTTGCGGGGCGACGCAGCTTGCGTCTCCGTGAAGGTGGTTTGGACCACAGCTTCGGGGATGGACAGGGTGTCCTGGCCAAAGGTGGCGGTGAAAGGGGCAAGCAGAAGCAGGGCGAAGGAGGTCCGTAACGTCATGCGGGTCAAATGTGACCGCAAGGCTACAAATGACCTTTGGCTTCAGTTCCAAGATGGAGCACGCGAAATCATACGTTCTCCACCGCCTCCATCAACATGGCCACAAGGCGTTCCACTTCAGCCTTGTTGCCCGTGAAGAGCGGCGTGCGCTGGTGCAATGCGGTCGGCTTGACGTGCAACAGGTCGTGGTGGTGGCACCTAGTGGCGCCACCGGCTTGGTGGGCGAGGAAGGCGAGGGGCTGGGCCTCGTACAGCATGCGCAGCTTGCCTTCGGGCTTTCCTTCGAGTCCCGGATAGAGGTAGATGCCGCCGTGGATCAGGTTCCGGTGGAAGTCGGCCACGAGTGCGCCAGTGTAGCGGGCGGTCAGGCCACGGGATCGGCATTCTTTGACATAGGGCTTGACCCCAGGAATCGCTTCATCCAGGTAGGATTCATTCATGCTGTATACCCGCGCGGTGTCGGGGAACCGCATGTCCGGATGTGACAGGAAGAACTCACCGATGGACGGATCGAAGGTGAAGCCGTTGACGCCACACCCCGTGGAATAGACCAGCATCGTAGAGCTTCCGTACAGGACATATCCTGCAGCGACGAGGTCGGAGGCGGGCTGGAGGAAATCGTCCGCTGTGGCCGGACTGTGCAAGGGCGACTTGCGGCAGTGGATGCCGAAGATGGTGCCCACGCTGATGTTCACGTCCACGTTGGAAGAGCCGTCCAACGGATCGATGCAGACCACGTATTTGCCATACCCTCGTCCCTCACCACGGGAAGAGTGATCCACATGAAGGATGCCGGGTTGTTCTTCCGAGACGAGACCGCCCACCTTCAGACAGGACCGCAACACCCGATGAAACGTATCATCGGCGTACACGTCGAGCTTCTGTTGGGCTTCGCCTTGGACGTTGGTGGAGGAATGGCCGTCGGGCTCGTGGGCCCCGAGGATGCCGGACAATCCAGCGCGATTGACGTGGCGGTTGACCATCTTGGCCGCGGTCCCGATGTCGGTCAGGAGGCGGGAGAGGTCACCTGTGGCGCCGGCGAATTCCACCTGACGCGCCACAACGAATTCTTGTAGCGTAATGGCTCCGATCATTGCAGAGAGCTTGCGGGCAAGGTAAGGGCTTCCCTCAACCTTTTTGGACCTTCCGGGTTGTTCTCTTTTCCGATTTTACCGTCGGGACTTTTCCAGAGCCCACCGAAACAACCTGTCTCCTGACCCATTGGCTCGTTCTCCGGGCTCTTCTCGTGCCCCGATGGTTTGTCGCCCAAGGCATTTATGGCTTGAGGCAAGATGTGTTGAACCCGTTCGAGGGGACGTCCGGATTCAAGGCGCTTATTGAGCCGGCTGAAGCACCCTGGCCAGCTCCACGAATTCGGGTGGGGACAATTGCTCTGCTCGCTTTCCGACCCAAGGCTCTGGGATGGAGGCCGCGTCGAACCCGCCGGCGCGCAGGGCATTTCTCAGGGTCTTTCTGCGCTGTCCGAAACCTGCCTTCACCACCCGGCGTAGTTTTTCGTAGTTCACGCCAGGATCCCGGTCCGGGGTGCGGACCAAACGGATGACACCCGATTGGACTTTGGGCGGAGGGATGAAGGCGCCCGGCTCGACTGTGAAGGCATAGTCACAGGTATAATAGGTCTGGAGCAGGACGGAGAGAATGCCATAGATTTTGCTCCCGTGGGATGCGCAGACGCGATCGGCGACTTCCTTCTGGAACATGCCGACGCACTCCGGAACCTGGTCACGCCACTCCAGCACCTTGAAGAGGATTTGGCTGCTGATGTTGTAGGGGAAGTTGCCGGCCAAAGCGAACGGCCCGGTCATTTCCAATTCTGCCGGGGTGCTGCGGAGCAAGTCGGCGGCATGGATGCGTCTGGACGAAATCCAGTCTGCCTCCTGGAGATAGGCCACGCTTTCTGCATCGATCTCCACCACGTGCACGGCGTCTCCGAATCGCTGGATGAGGGGTTGGGTCAATGCCCCGGTGCCGGGCCCCACCTCCAGGACCTGTGGTGCTACATGCTCTGAAAGGAGCCCGGCGATGCGAACGGAGNTGGCAGGGTCCTTGAGGAAGTGCTGCCCCAAGTGTTTTTTGGCGGATACGCCATCGTCCTTATGGATGCGTTTGGGGCTCATTGGTCGCGGAGGTGTCCTTGGGCCATGACACGCATGGTGGTGCGGAAGGCCAGCGCCTTGGTGCCGAATTTCTCCAGCCCCTTTTGGCGCATTTCCGNTGCAAACTCTGTTTCGTAGCGGTCAAAGTCGTCCGAACTGGCCAATTCGTACTGCACCGTGTAGGTCGGGCTTTGGACATCATCGGCCTGGAGCTCGCAAAACCNGAANCCAAGAAAGCAACCTGTGCTGAGCATGTCGCGCAAATGTTCTTCGAGCATCCATTGGAGCCAGGCGGCTTGCACCTCGGGCTCCACGCTGATGGTCACATTATATAGGTGTGTGGTATTCACTCTCAGTGTGGATATTTTTNCGATGAAAGAGAAGAATATTTCAATTCGACGACGATTTTNTGTGTTTTATCGAAGTTATTANCTATCTTCAAGGTCTGAGAAATCTTAACCGAGATGAATTTGATGCGCTCTCTCTTCCTGTCCGCAGTGATGTTGGTGACGGCTTTTGCCGCTCAAGCCCAACAAAGCTATGGGATTGCTTACCAGGCTGTCGCCCGCGATGCGGACGGTGATGCACTGGAAAATGCGACCCTGGACGTTCGCTTTACTCTGACCAACGCAGCGGAGTCTGCCGTCTGGACGGAGACCCACAACGGGATCATGACCGACGCGTTCGGTTTGATCAACCTCACCATCGGCAGTGTCGAAGGTGGGGAAGGCCTCGCTTCTGTCGATTGGGCCGCTGGCGGTTTCGCCTTTCAGGTCGAAGTCAACAGTGGTGGCGGATTCGAAACCTTTGGGTCTATGGCCGTGACGTCAGTGCCGGTTTCCTTGTATGCGGCCAGTGCTCCTGAGCCCAAAGCCGACAGCTTGGCTGCGGTGACGGCGCAGGAGGCCATGGACCGTGCCAATGCGGATGCGGGTCTTCAGGGTCAGATCGACGGCAACGATGCGGACATCGCGACCAACGCCGGCGCCATCTCCACGAACGCCACGGCCATTTCCGATGAGGTTGCCGCCCGCGCTTCTGCCGACGCTGGTCTGCAAGGCCAGATTGACGGCAACACCACGGACATCTTGGCCAATGCTGGTGCCATCTCTGATGAGGTTGCTGCCCGTGCTTCTGCCGACACTGGTCTGCAGGGCCAGATCGACGGCAACGATACGGACATCGCGGCCAATGCTGGCGCCATCTCCTCGAACGCCACGGCCATTTCTGATGAGGTTGCTGCCCGGGCTTCTGCCGACGCTGGTCTGCAGGGCCAGATCGACGGCAACGACACGGACATCGCGGCCAATGCTGGCGCCATTTCCTCGAACGCCACGGCCATTTCCGATGAGGCTTCCGCTCGCGCTTCTGCCGATGCTGGTTTGCAGGGCCAGATTGACGCCAACGATACGGATATCGCAACCAACGCTGGTGCCATCTTTACAAACGCCACGGCCATTTCCGACGAGTCTGGTGCCCGCGCTTCGGCCGATTCTGGTCTGCAGGGCCAGATTGACGGCAACGACACGGACATCTTGGCCAATGCTGGTGCCATCTCCACGAACGCCACGGCCATTTCCGACGAAGCTTCAGCCCGCGCTGCAGGCGACGTAACGCTCCAGGACAACATCGATACCGAGTCTCAGGCCCGTTTCACCAACGACTCCTTCCTCTCCGGTATGATCAGTGCCAACAGTGTGGCCGATGCCGCCCTCGATGCCCGCGTGACAGCTCTCGAAGGCCAAAGCTCTGCGGCTGCTGTGAACGCCATCGACTCCCTCGACACGGCCCACTCCGCTGAAATTCTCGCCAATTCGACCGCCCTCTCTTCCGAAACGTCTGCCCGCATCGCAGCCGACGAAGATCTCGAGGGACAAATCGAAGCCAACGATACCGACATTACAGCCAACGCTGATGCCATCTCTAGTGAAGTAACGGCCCGTGCTGCTGCCGATGCTGATTTGCAAGATCAGATCAACAATCTTCCGTCCAGCGTGCCGACCATCTCGAACATTGTGGAGGACATGCTCGATCCGACACAGATAGGTGCTGGCCTCGCGTTTGACGGTTCTTACTACACGAATACCGCTACCAACTACATCGGAACGGCCATCAGCCTCGTGAGCGCGGATGAGCTTCTCGACGCTGCTGTAAAAGCTGTTCAGGATGATGTGGATGCCAATGAGCTCGCCAGCGATGACGCTGAAGCAGCTTTGGACCTCCGTTTGGACGCCCTCGAAGCTGACCCGACCACGGGTGCTTCTGTGGCAGCAGTCCAGACTGATGTGGACCAGAACGAAGCCGACGCTGATGCCGCCATCTTTGCCGTTCAGCAAGACGTGGACCAGAACGAATCTGATGCTGACGCTGCCATCCTGGCTGTGCAGCAAGATGTNGANGCCAACGAGTTGGCGAGCGACAATGCNGAGGCTGCCCTGCAGACGGAGCTTGATGACACGCAGGCCAGTGCAGGTTTGGGNGCGGATGGTNCCTACACGGCCAATGCCGCNACGAATTACATCGCCGCGGCCATGAGCTTGGTGGGTGCCGACGAAGCCCTCGATGCTCAGGCCAAGGCCAACGCGGATGAGATTGCCGCTACGGATTACTTCGACCAGACGGACGTGACGCTCCATGCCGGATCCGGAGAGACCTGGACGGGCATTGAGACCGCCAATGGTTCCTTCACGACGGGCGTATCTACGGGCACGATGGACGCCAGTGGCAATGCCACGGTCGGCGGCACGCTCGATGTCACCGGTGCCGCGACCTTGGGCAGCACCCTCCACGTAACGGGCGACGCAGAAGTGGATGGAGAGCTNGGTGTGAGCGGGAATGTCCGCGTGGGGGCCAGTGGTGCCACCAAGTTCAGCATCGATGCCACTACGGGTGCTGTGACCACGGCGGGCGACGTNATTGCCCTCACGGGAGGGATTGCCGCCGGTTCCGTGACCGTCACCGGTACGAGCACGTTGCAGAGTGTGAGCGCCAGCTCCTTGAGCGTCTCCGATCTTCTGACGGTGCCGTCCCCGAGCCTCGGGTCCGCTGCCGCCAACAAGAGCTATGTCGACGGGGCGATCTCCACGGCCATGGCGACGCCGCAGGCTTACAGCTACTTGAGCAGTGGAACGTACACCGGACTCGGTGCCGACCTCGGTGCTGCTGCCGTGACCGTCACGGTTACGGGCGCCAACTTGGCTGCGGGCACGTACAAGCTCCACCTCGATGGCAATGAGGCCACCCTCACGGTGACCGTCAACAGTGCCACGGAAATCGAGTTTGACATCACCGATGCCGACGTTTCGGCCTTGACCAGCCGGACCGGCCTGCTCGCCGCCCAGCTGAGCATCGACGGNAAGTCGACNGGTTTGTCCTTGTTCCTCAACCTCTGATTCGGGAACCCGAATTCACCCTCAACGACAGCACACCATGAAGCGAATCTTCCTCCTCGCCATGCTGCTTGCCGGGTGCGGGTTGTTCACCGAAGAGGTGTCTGCCCAGGCGGTCCTTGGACATCACGCCATCACCTCCGGTTTCCATGATGCCGGTGATGCACAGGGCATCGACCTCGACGGCACGATTGGACAGTCCATCACCGGGACNATCAGCATTCCCAATCAATANTTGACCCAGGGATTCCAGCAGCCAGATGACGCCACNCCCTGTCCGGGTGACGTCAACGGCGACGGCATCGTGTCCACCATCGACATCCTCGATGTGTTGGGCTACTACGGTTGCCTTTCCGACTGCGGAGACTATGACACCAATGAAGACGGTGTGGTGGGGGCACCTGACCTGCTGTACATCCTCGGCTTCTACGGCCAGATCTGCGAATGATCTAACTCCATTTTCCTNNAGAACATTTTGGTTTGGTTCGAAAGGAACGGAGGGCATTCCCAACGGGGTTTGCCCTCCATTTTTTTTGGCCATTTTCGACCTGATGGAGTCTGCCCCCACCCTTGAGCCCCAGATGCGCCCCGAGCGCATTGTGGATGCTGCCCTTGTGGCCGTTGTCCTCGCCCTGTTCGTGTCCGCTGCCTTTGGCTTGACGGAATTGGCCGGGGGAGTCACCCACTGGGACCCGGCAGAGTGGAAGGGGGTGCACGACGCCGCCAAAGGGCTCATCCTTCCACTGCTGGCCTTGCGCATTGGACTTTCGCTCCATGGCGGGCCTGCGGATGTGGGATTGCGGAACCGGGTGTGGGGCGCCATGGCGCTGTGCTGGATGGGGGACATTGCCTTGACCTTCTCTGGAGATGCGGCGTTCTTGGTTGGCCTTGGGAGTTTTCTCTCAGGCCATGCGTTATTCCTGCTGGCTTTTCTGCATCGACTCCGGTCCGGAGCTCCCCGTTCTTCCAAACGAACGCAAGGGGTGGCCATGGTCCTGCTCTTTGGCATTTTGACGCCCACTGTGTCCCAGTTGTGGGCTTTGGCCGGGGATTTGGCCCCAGCGGTNGGGGTGTANGCCTTGGTCATCGCAACCATGGCCTACTTCAGCTGGGTNTTGGGANCGGGCCCCGGTGTGGGGCTCTTGCGGGTTGGCGCAGTGTTCTTCCTGGGCAGTGACCTGATTCTGGCGTTCGGCCGTTTTGGGGAGGCGCCCATTCCCAATGGCCACTTCTGGGTCATGTCCACCTACATCGCGGCGCAGGTCGCGCTGGCACTTGGGTTTACTGCCGTGGCCCAGCACCGAGGAGCCAGCTGTCCGTGAGGACCAGGCCGACCGCCAGGATCAAGTGAAGGGGCTGGGCGGCTGCCGGCATGCCCAGCCAACCAAAGGCCAGTCCGGTCGCGAATTGTCCAGCCAGAATGGCGATTACAACCCATTCCCAGCGGGTGGGAGAACCGGCCTTCAGTCCCGGCCACAACCACAGCATGTGCAGGCCGAGCACGGCCCAGAAAGCAGCCCTGTGGCCTTGCCACCAGCCGGGCAAGTTGTCGATCCAATCCGCGCGCGAGACGCCCTCGTGGACGAGGTGGTCTACCGCCTCTCGGACTTGCGTGCCGAAGACCAGTTGGGCCAAGGTGAATACGGCGGCCGCGGCGATCCAAGTGCGGGATTGGGTCGTCAGTTTGGGGGCGGCTGCACCGGCCTTGCGCAGGGTGAGCAGCTGCAAGCTCAGGATGGCCAGAGCCCCCAGCATGTGCAGGGTGATCGAGCCGGGAATCAGGTTCCCATCGACCACCTTCTTGCCGAGCCAAGCGACGAAGCCGAGGGCGAGCAAGGCACCGAGTGCGGGCAACATGGGGCGCCACCAGCGGTGTCGGATACCGGCGACCAGCGAAAGGCCAACCAGGAGCAGGGCCGGCAGTCCGGCAAAGGCGCCGAGCAGTCGATTGATGAATTCCACCCAGGTGTGGAAGGGGTTGAAATGGGCGTAATCGTGTCGCGTGTAGTGCTGCCAGAGCCCAGTGGCCCGATCGGCGTCGAAGGAAGTGCCGGAGAGGTGGTCAACTGGGGCAATCCACAGCGAGTCTCGTTCGAGAATCATACGGCCCTCGCCGTATTCGGCATGGGGTTGCCAGCGGACTTGGGCTTCTTCCGTGGGCGGTATGGTGAGGCCGAAGCACTGCGGCCAATCTGGGCACCCCATGCCGCTTCCGGTCATGCGGACAATGCTGCCGGCGAGGACAACCAGGAACGCGGAGACGAACGCCACGCGGGCCGTACGGCGAATCCAGAGCGGGAGGGGGTGGCCCTGGTTCACGGTCAGAGGCCGACTTGGGGAGCGTAGTGCACCACTTGGGCGGCCTTCACAGAGTAAAGGCCTTCGCCGATTTCCTGCACGGTGGCGATGAGGGCTTCTGGTTCGACTAGGGCCGGGTCGTAGACCACAAAAGCCGTGTCGATGCTTTGTTCCGCATCGAAGTGGATGTCGGCGCGGGTCACGCCGGGCATGTCGTACAGGTCCTTGCGGACTTTGGAGACGCAAGCGATTTCACACATCATCCCGGAAATGGCCAATTCGGCCACGGTCTCTTCCACTTGTCCTGCCCGGTCCACATGAGACACTTCCACATCACAGACTTGGCAGCCTGCGAGCCAGAGCGTGCCCAATGCTACCCCCGTGCAGAGGGGAAGACGCCAAGCGGAGGGTGAAACATTCATCATCGCCAACGATATTCGCCGTGAAAGTACCGACGGGGGGCCAACACGGTGCCGCGGGGGCTGTTAACAAGCACGATGACGTCCGCCAATGTCCGTCCCACGGTGGGACAGGTTCTCTTGCTCCTGTTGCTCGCCGCAACGTGGGGGAGCTCTTTCATCCTGATAAAGGTGGGCTTGTTTGGCTGGGGAGGTGGACCGGGTTCACCACCCGTCCTGTCCGGCCTCCAATTGGGGTTGTTGCGGATTGCCCTCGCAGGATTGGCCATGTCGCCCTTTGCCTTGCGCCGGGCGAAATCGTGGAACCGATCGATCTGGACCGCGCTGGCCGTCAACGGGTTCATCGGAAGCCTCCTGCCAGCGATGCTGTTTGCGATGGCCCAGACCCGGCTGCCCAGCGCTACGGCAGGCATGCTCAATGCCCTGAGTCCACTGTGGACCTTGGCGATTGCAGTCCTGGGTTATCACGTGGCCGTGCGGCAGAAACAGGTGCTTGGCCTGCTGCTTGGATTCGGTGGTGCCGTCGGCTTGATGTCGCTCAAGGATGGTGCGGGAGAAGTGCATTGGGTCGCCGCAGCCATGGTGGTCTTGGCCACCGCGTGCTATGGTTTGAGCATCAATGTCGTTCGCAACCGATTGGCTGGAGTGGATCCGGTCACCATCAGTGCGGTGGCCCTCTTCATGACGGCGATTCCATCGGCAGCGGGCTTCTTAAGTTTGGACGGCTTGGCGGCGTTGCAATCCCATCCGGAGGGGGGGCACGCGTTCTTGGCCGTATCGACGCTGGCGGTTCTGGGCACGGCTGCGGCCCTCATCCTCTTCAATGCTTTGATCCACCGTACCAACGCCCTCTTTGCCAGTAGCGTGACCTATGTCATTCCGCTGTTTGCCTTGTTCTGGGGATGGGTGGATGGAGAGTGGATTGGCTGGCCGCACGCTTTGTTCGGGGCGGTCATTCTGAGCGGGGTGCGCCTGGTCGCACGCGGTTGATTCACTCCAAGATGTCACCCCGGAGCTGACGGAACCGCTTGCGGGCTTCCACCACATACAGGCTGCCGGGATACTCGGTCAGCAGACGCTCGTAGAGTCCTTGTGCCGTGGCCGTGTCTCCCATTTGGGTGTCGTAAAGGCGGGCCAATTGGAACAGGGCGTCGTCTGCGAGGATGTCCATGGCGAAGAACTCGAGCACTTCTTCATAGTGCCCGATGGCCGCGTCGAAAGCGCCCCGCTGCTTGGCGATATCACCTCGAATCAGGAGCACCTCATCCTCCAACGTGTGTCCCGGATATGATACCACTAGGGAGTCCAAGGTGAGGAGGGCATCATCGAGCCGGTTCCGGTAGCGAAGCAGGTCGGCGCGCGCAAACATCTCCATGGGCGCTGTGATGGTGTCCATGTTGAAGTTGTCCGTGATCAACAGGCTCAAATCGATGGCGTCGTTGGAGATGAGTTTGGAAGTGCTCGCCTTGAGGATGTCCAGCTGGGCCTGCGCCCAGTTGAAGTCTCCGGTGAAATAGCTGACCCGGGCATTTCGGAATTTGGCCTGCTGCCCGAGCAGACCCTCCTTGTGGTCGAGGTCCACCTGGCTGAAGAGCAGGGAGGCCGACCACACGTCATCTTGGAAGACGAGGATGTCGCCTAGGGCCAGCTTCATTTCACTGCGGATGTCCTTTGCAGTGCCCGGCATGTCCACGGCGCGTTCGAGCAGTTCCTGAGCGGCATCGGCGTCGTCGAGGTGGAAGGCGAGCAGTTTGGCCCATCCCGCCATCAGTCCCGCAGTCTCTGGGAATTCTCCCAAATCCTCCAGCGTCGACCGGTACTGATCGGCAAGGTCCAAGGCGGCGGCCGTGTCCAAGGGAAATTGTCCGGTCACTTGTTCGGTGCGGACCTCCAACATGGCTTGGCGCGCTTCGGCGTAGCGGGGGGAGCCCACCCCTTTGGCGGAGACGAGTGCATAGCATTCGTAGGCCGTGTCTAGGTCGCCGTTCTTGGCGGCCACCTCTGCGAGTTCCATCAGGCGTCGGCCCTGTTCGCCTTTGCGCTCATCGAGAGCCCGTACGTGGGCGACTGCACTCATGAAGTCCCGCTGCTGGTTGAACACCCACACCAGCAGCTCGAGGTAGACCGTGGCTTCGGGCTGCTCCTGCGAAGCCTTGAGCACCTTGCGCCTGACCATGTCCGCCTGGCGCAGGTCCGTGGACACACGTAGGTTGCGGTTGAAGCTGTTTTGGACCGTGCGGAGGTAGTTCGGCCGGTCCCCAAGCAGGGACAGAAAGCTGTCTACCATTCCTTGGTAATCGCCGCGCAACCCTTGGAGGTTCGCCAGCTCGTAGTGGTAGCCGTATTTGTCGGTGCCTGTGTCGCGCGCTTTTTCGTAGGTGGCCAATGCGAGGTCCAATTGATCCAGCTTGATGAAGGCATCGGCGAGCCGCTTGGCAGACCCACGTCCGGTGGGGAGGGCGTCGAGGGCAGCCACAAAGGCAACCTGGGCCTCCTCGGCCCGGCCGATTCGGAGGTAGAGCGAGCCAAGGTCCACCTGCGCCATGCTCTTGTCGCGCCGCTTCTTGAGCCGCCCTTTCACCAACTTCTCTGCGGCCTCGAAATCCTCCAGTTCGAGGAGGGTATTGAGGTACATGTCGTACGTGGATGGATCTTTTTTGTAGAGGTTATCCAAGTACAACCGGGCCTGTTCAAAGGCCCCGCTGTTGTAGTAATAGGTGGCGAGCTCGAGGTCGCTCTGGGCCTGAAGGTGCCCTGGGAAGGCCCACGCCATTCCACCGAGCGCCCAAACCAACAGAATGCGGTGCAGAAGACTCATGGTGCGGGGGAGGTCGGAATGCTCGACAGGGCAATGGAAGCCGAATCGGCCCTGCGGATGACGCCATCCAAATCGCGGAGTCCGCGTTCGAGAAAGTTGAGGGCGATGTCGACTTCCTCGACGAGGTGTCCAGCGATGCGCAGCTCGTCTTCGACAGCACGGTCCAAGTAGGCGGGGTCGATGGGGGTACCTTCGGCGTCCACCTTGGCGCCGTCCGCAATGGCATCCACGAGGTGTCCGATTTGTCGGCGAGTGCGGTCGATTTCCTGCTGGATGCGGCGTTCCCTGCCGGGTTGACGCTTCAGCATGCGGCGGCGCTCATCGAGCAAAGAGAAGGGCTTCCCTTGCTCGAGGTTGACGACCCATCCATGCATGCGGGCTTCGATGATGGCCAGGGTGCTGTCTACCCGGGCGTGGGCGGGCACGGCAGCACTGTGGTCCGCGGCATCGAAGCGCAGAGCGGCGCTGTCGACCGCCATCAAGGCAGCTTTGAGCTTGGGCAGGTGTTCTGCGCCGGGCTGAGGGCCGCAGGCGGCCAGCAAGAGAAAGAAGAGGGGCCAGCAGCGCAGGGTCATGCAATGCGTTCGAATCCGGTGTAACGCTGGAGGGCGGCGGGAATGCGAATGCCGTCCGGTGTCTGGTGGTTCTCGAGCAAGGCCGCCACAATGCGCGGCAGCGCCAAGGCGCTGCCGTTGAGGGTGTGCACGAGTTCGGGCTTGCCTTTTGCGTTGCGGAATCGGCAATGCAGGCGGTTGCTCTGGTAGGTTTCGAAGTTGGAGACGCTCGACACCTCCAACCAACGGCCTTGGGCGGCTGACCAGACTTCTAGGTCGTAGGTAAGGCAGGAGGTGAAGCCGAGGTCGCCTCCACAGAGTCGAAGCGTGCGGAAGGGCAACTCCAGATCACGCAGCAGGCCCTTGACGTGCTCCACCATACCGTCGAGTGCAGCGTAGCTGTTCTCAGGTTTTTCGAAGCGCACGATTTCGACCTTGTCGAACTGATGCAGCCTGTTGAGTCCGCGCACATCCTTTCCGTAAGACCCAGCTTCCCGGCGGAAGCAAGGGGTGTATCCACACAACTGTATGGGCAGGTCTTCAGCCTTGAGCAAGTCGCCCCGATACAGGTTGGTCAGGGGAACTTCTGCGGTGGGAATGAGGTATAGGTCGTCTTCGGCGCAGTGGTACATCTGGCCCTCCTTGTCTGGGAGTTGTCCCGTTCCGCGACCGGAGTCGCTGTTGACGAGGTGCGGTGGAATGAACTCCTCATATCCGGCGGCGTCCGCTCGGTCGAGGAAGAACTGGATCAGTGCGCGCTGCAATTTGGCGCCCTTGCCCCGGTAGACCGGAAATCCGGCTCCGGAAATCTTCACCCCCGCCTCGAAGTCGATGAGCTGGTACTGGTCGGCCAACTCCCAGTGTGGTTTGGCTGCATCGCCCAGTTCGGGTTTGATGCCCTCCTCCGATACGACTTCGTTGTCGGCATCGGACTGGCCGGCGGGTACACTGTCGTGAGGACGGTTGGGCAGTTCAAGCAGGGCGGTTTCCTGCTGTTGGATTAAGGCTTTCTGTTGTTCGTCGAGGTCGTGGATGCGCTCTTTGAGTTCACCGACTTGTGCGCGGCGCGCTTCGGCCTCCTCCTTTCGTCCAGACTTGAACAGGTCTCCGATCTCCCTACTGGCCTCGTTTTGCCGGGCCTTGAGGTCGTCGACCTCCTTTTGGGTGGTGCGGCGTTGCAAGTCGAGCTCGAGGATGCGGTCGAGCAGGGTTGCGGCATCGAGTCCACGTTTGGCAAGGGCGGCTTGGATGGCGTCGCGGTCGTTGCGGAGGGCCTGGAGGGTCAGCATGGCTTGTAAAAATACGACGGTGCCCCCGCCTTTTCAGGAGAGAGCACCGTCATAGGCACCGCAGGGGGTGCCATTTCAGGTTCCTTGTGGGAATCAGGCTTCGGCCGCCGGGATGACGGACACGTAGCTCTTGTTTCCGCGGCGACGGCGGAACTCCACCACGCCATCCGTGAGGGCGTACAGGGTGTGGTCCTTGCCGATGCCGACGTTGTTGCCGGGGTGGTGCTGGGTGCCGCGCTGGCGAACGAGGATGTTGCCCGCGATGGCGACTTGACCGCCATAGATTTTGACGCCCAGTCGTTTGCTTTCCGATTCGCGGCCGTTCTTGGTTGAGGCCGCCGCCTTTTTGTGAGCCATGGTTCGGGGGTTTGCTTATTCTTCGCCTTTGTTTTCGGCCTTCTTAGGGGCAGCCTTCTTGGCGGCCGGCTTTTTGGCAGCCGGCTTTTTGGCGGCTGGCTTCTTTGCGGCCGGCTTTTTGGCGGCCGGCTTTTTGGCGGCCGGCTTCTTTGCAGCCGGCTTTTTGGCGGCCGGTTTCTTGGCAGCTGGCTTGTCACCAGCGTCCTTCTTGGGAGCAGCCTTCTTGGGAGCAGCCTTCTTAGCAGCCGGCTTCTTGGCTTCCGCCTTTTCCTCTCCAGCCTCCTCTTTCTTCGGAGCGGCTTTCTTGGCCTTTCCGCCGAGCTTGATGTCCTTGATGACGAGCTCGGTGAGGGACGGACGGAATCCGTTCATTTTCTGGTAACCCTTGCGCCGCTTCTTCTTGAAGACGAGCACCTTGTCACCTTTCAGGTGGCGTTCAACCGTGGCATTCACGGCTGCGCCGGGGACTGCGGGGGCGCCAACGGTCACTTTGGATCCGTCATCGACGAGGAGGACGCGGTCGAAGCTGACCTTGGCGCCTTCATCATCCTTGAGACGGTTCACATAGAGCCGCTGATCTTGCTGAACCTTGTATTGGTGCCCTGCAATTTCTACGATGGCGTACATGATGAAACCTCTGTTTTTAAAGGGGTGCGAAGATACGCGATTTCCCGTGGGGTTGAAAACTCTGGGCCAATTGGTTGCCAATGGCTGTCTCGGGAGGGTTTGACTTCGGTCCGTTCACACGGTTTGAATGGCCTCCCAAACCCCAAATGCATCAGGGTGTTCCGCCTGGACATGGGTCCATCCTTTCTGGGTCAGTGCACGTGAAGTCGTCGGGCCGATGGCCACAATGCGACGGGGTTGAGGACCCGTCCAATGCGCCACGTTGGAAGGCGAGGTGAAGCACACGATGTCTGCATCGGGTGCTGCTTCAGAACAAGATTCGGTGGAATAGCATGCCCAGGCGTGAAGGGCAAAATCTAGGGGTGTCCCCATTTCCCAGCGGCGCTTGGACAGGGTGCTGTGGGGAATGGCGACGGCGTCTTCAGCGCTGCGCGCAGAGNCAAATGCCAGCCACGCGGTTTCTGGGTCCCCATCTCCGATGAAGGCGAGCTGATCCAGCAAATCGGAGGGCAAAGCTTCGGCGGTACCGGGTCCGGCAGCGGCGAGTTGAAGATCAGGTTGGTTGCGCATCCAATCCGCTGCCATTCGCGCGGCACCGGGGCTGGTGAGCCACACCCAATTACATGCGGCTTTGGGGGCGGGCTCATGCGTGGAGTTGAGCACATTGGCCGACCACTCGATGAGGGTCGCTCCTGAGCCGGTCACCAAGCGATGTAGGACATCTGGTTTGGGCGTGCGCGTCACCAGGATGCGCTGGGCAGGTCCTGGCGATTGAAGCTGTTGCAATGCGGATGTCGCATCTGCTGCGACAATGCGTCGGGCGCCCGATGGGGTTTGCAGGAACGCCCGCAGGCCGCCACCAGCGCGCACGTGGGCGCCAAAAGGCAGTTGGCACCCGCCTTCAAGTCCCCGGAGGATGGCGCGTTCGCCAGCAATGGCAGTGGCGGATGGGCTGTCAGAGAGGTTGTGAATCCAGTTGATCTTGGGGTCGTCCTCCCGCATTTGAAGTGCCAAGGCCCCTTGGGCGGGAGCGGGAACGAAATGTCGAGGGTCGAGGTCGAGTCGAACCAGATCATGGAGGTCCAGTTCTAGTCGGTCGAGACCGGCAGCGGCGAGGACGATGGCATCGCACAAGCCTTGGCGCAGGCGCTCCACCCGGGTGGGCACGTTGCCGCGGAGGGCTTGGATGTCTAGGTCGGGTCGCAGCAGCAGCAATTGGTCCCTTCGGCGCACGGAGGAGGTGCCGACTTTGGCGCCCCTGGCTAGGGGCAACCAAGGCCGGTTTGCGCTGGCCGATTTCCGGATGAGCAGGACGTCTTGAGCAGCTGCCCTTGGGGGCACCGCGGCGATGGTCAGTCCTAGAGGTTGACGAGTCTCCAGATCCTTGTGGCTGTGCACGGCAAGGTCCACCGTACCGTCGAGCAGGGCTTGTTCGATTTCCTTCGTGAAAAACCCCTTTCCTTCCAGTTTCTCGAAGGCCTGAACCTGTTCACGGTCGCCTTGCGTGGAGAGGATCAGGATGTCGCAGGTGCCTCCGCGGGATTCAATCAGATCCCGGACATAGTGGGCCTGCCAGCGCGCGAGATCGCTGCCGCGCGTTCCGATGCGGAAGTGGGGGGCATTGGCCATAGATCAGCCTTGATCGAGTTGGTCCATAACGACCTCCTTGGCCAGCTTCATGGGAAGGGAGATGTACTTCTTCTCGAGGTACAGGACGATGCGGTCCACCAGCTCCCGAGCGTCGCCATCAAGGCCGGCCAGTTCCGAAGCGAAGACCTCGTCGAGGGCGGTGTTTCGGACGTCGGCAAGCAAAGACGGCAAGTCTTTCAGTGCCTTTTCCACCTTGCGCTGTTGTAGGCGGGAGGCCAGTTCGGCCATGCCGGCTTCTACGATGCGTTGGCAATCCCCTATGGCAGCCCGGCGCCCGGCCGTGTTGGCTTCGGCCAAGGGCTTGAGTTCGGCGATGCCCGCCACGTGGGTGTCGGGTCGGTTGCGGAAGTCAGCATCGACCCCGGCCGGCACGCTCAGGTCAAGCACATGGACCTGTCCATGGGGCAGGGCCTTCGCCGCGGCGGCATCAAGTAAGGCGGTGTCGCTGCCCGTGCAAAGGAAAATGGCGGCCGGTCCGTCGCATAGGGCACTGTCCAGCGCATCGAGACTCCCCCATGTCCAACCGCGCGGCTCGGCCAGTTGCTGGGCTTTGTCCACCGTTCGGTTCAGGATGTGGACGCGGGTGTAGCCCTCCTTGACAAGGTAGCGGGCGATGTTGGCGTGGGTTTGGCCTGCGCCGATCATCAGCAGGTAAGCGTCTTTGTCGATGCCCCACTCTCGGAAGGCTTTCCATCCGAGGGCGTTGACCGAGACACTGCGGCGGGCAATGTCGGTTTCGGTGAAGACGCGCTTGGCGGTTTCCACGACGATGCGTTCGGTGATCCTCAGTTGGTCCCCGGAGAGTCCCCATGTCCGTGCCTTTTCCATGGCGGTGCGAACCTGAGTGATAATCTCACGTTCTCCGAGGACCATCGATTCTAGGCCTGAGCTCACGCGCAACAGATGACGGACGGCCTCATCGCCGTGCACCACCATGGCATTGGCCATCAAGTCGCGCATCGCCTCCTCATCCGGTGAGAAGGCTTCGAACAGTTGCTGGAGCCGGCCCATACAGAAGTAGGTCTCGTCCACCATTATGAATTCGACCCGGTTGCAGGTCGTCAAGTAGGCGATGCCCTGTACACCGAGCTTCTCTTTGAGTGCCCCAAGGAATTCAGCTTGGCGGTCTTCGGGAACGTGCAGCTGGCCAATGCGTTCGATGGCCGCATTGCGGTGGTGCAGGCTGACGATATGAAGGTACTCGTTCTGCAAAGCCACACAAAGGTCGTTCAGCCCATGCAATGCTGGAGCGCTTTGGGGTTCGTTGGCCGTCCTCGGGACCACCACTGACGAAAAAGGCGGCCCAACCGGGCCGCCTTTTCGCAATTTTCAGAAGAGCAGGGGCTCAGCCGCTGCACATTTCGCAGTCCGGGCCATTCTCGATAGAACACGCAGCCACTTGCTCCTCGTGGGACATGGCTGCCACTTCCTTGGCGGCTTCGGTCGGCTGTTCCTTGTACTTCTTGTCCACGGTGAACTTGATGGCATCCGTGGCCGCCTTGGTGCGGAGGTAGTACATGCCGGTTTTGAGGCCGGCGCGCCATGCGTGGAAGTGCATGGAGGTCAGCTTCGGAGCATTGGCATTCTCCATGAACACGTTGAGCGACTGGGACTGGCAGATGTAAGCCCCACGGTCTGCGGCCATGTCGAGGATGGCGCGCTGCGGAATCTCCCAAGCCGTGCGGTAGAGGACCTTGAGGTTCTCGGGAATATTCGGGATGTTCTGCACGGAACCGTTGGCGGCGATTAGCTGGTTCTTCATGTCTTCGTCCCACAGGCCAAGCTTCGTGAGGTCACGGAGCAGGTGCTTATTGACAATAATGAACTCACCGCTCAGTGTTCGACGGGTATAGATGTTCGAAGTGTAAGGCTCGAAGCACTCGTTGTTGCCGAGGATCTGGGCGGTGGAAGCCGTGGGCATCGGTGCAACGAGCAGGCTGTTGCGCATGCCCTTGTCCATGATTTCCTCCTTGAGGATGTCCCACTCCCAGCGGTCGCTCGGCGTGACATTCCACATGTCGAATTGGAGCTGTCCCTTGGACGCCGGCGAACCTTCGAAGGACTCGTAGGCCCCTTCTTCGATGGCCAGGTCCTTGGACGCGGAACACGCAGCGTAGTAAATGGTCTCGAAGACGTCCTTGTTGAGTTGACGCGCCTCGTCGGAATCGAACGGCAGGCGCATCAGGATGAAGGCGTCGGCCAATCCCTGCACGCCGAGTCCGACCGGACGGTGGCGCATGTTGGAGTTGCGGGCCTCCGGAATTGGGTAGTAATTCCGGTCGATGACGCGGTTCAGGTTCTTGGTCACTTGGTAGGTCACCTCGAACAGCTTGTCGTGGTCAAAGGTGCCTTGCTCGGTGACAAACTTCGGGATGGCGATGGAAGCCAGGTTGCACACGGCAACCTCGTCCTTGGATGTGTACTCGATGATCTCGGTGCAGAGGTTCGAGGAGCGGATGGTGCCGAGGTTCTGCTGGTTGGACTTGCCGTTGGCCGCATCCTTATAAAGCATGTAAGGAACACCCGTTTCGATCTGGCTCTCCACAACCTTGAACCAGAGCTCTTGGGCCTTGATGGTTTTGCGGCCTTTTCCTTCGGCCTCGTACTTCTCGTAAAGGGCCTCGAACTCCGGTCCCCAGCTGTCGGTCAGACCCGGGCACTCGTTCGGGCACATGAGGGTCCAATCCCCATCTTCTTCCACGCGCTTCATGAAGAGGTCTGGCACCCAGAGGGCGTAGAAGAGGTCGCGGGCGCGCTGCTCTTCCTTGCCGTGGTTTTTCTTGAGGTCGAGGAAGTCGAAGACGTCCGCGTGCCAAGGCTCGATGTAGATGGCGAAGGAGCCCTTGCGCTTTCCGCCGCCTTGATCCACATAGCGTGCCGTGTCATTGAAGACGCGGAGCATCGGAACGATGCCGTTGGAGGTGCCGTTCGTGCCGCGGATGTAGGAACCGGTGGCACGGACATCATGGATGGCGAGGCCGATGCCGCCGGCGTTCTGGGAGATTTTGGCACACTGCTTCAGCGTGTCGTAAATGCCACTGATGCTGTCCTCTTGCATGGTCAGCAGGAAGCAGCTGGACATTTGCGGCTTGGGCGTGCCGGCATTGAACAGGGTCGGGGTGGCGTGGGTAAACCAGCCCTCCGACATCATGTTATAGGTCTTGATGGCATTCTCAATGTCATCCTTGTGGATGCCGACGGAGACGCGCATGAGCATCTGCTGCGGGCGTTCGGTCACTTCTCCATCGAGCTTGAGCAGGTAAGAGCGCTCGAGGGTCTTGAAGCCGAAGTAGTCGTAGCTGAAGTCGCGGTCGTAAATGATGGCCGAGTCGAGCTCCTTTGAGTTGGCTTCGATGATTTCCATCACGTCGTCGGCGATCAAGCCGGCATCCTCTCCCGTGATGGG
>NYTZ01000034.1 GCA_002683735.1 Flavobacteriales bacterium | reverse complement strand
TCCGCGGTGGCTCTCCGGTCCAGAACAAGGTCCTGCTCGACGGCATGATCATCTACAATGCCTTTCACAGCATTGGCCTCTTCAGCGTGTTCGACACGGACATCATTTCCAATGCCGACATCTACACCGGGGGCTTCAGTGGCCGGTACGGTGGGCGGATCAGCTCCATTATGGACATTTCCACGCGGGACGGCAGCTTGTCTGGCCTCTCCGGGCGCATCGGGGCCAGCCCATTCGGCAGTAAGCTGCTTCTCGAAGGCCCACTGGGCAAGCGCAACGAGCGCGGTGGCGGCACCTCTTTCATCTTAAGCGGCAAGCGCAGCTACCTCGAGGAGAGTTCCAAGTTGCTTTACAGTTACATCGATGAGGACGGGCTTCCGTTCAATTTCACCGACCTCTATGGCAAGTTGACGTTTGCGGGAGGCGCAGGCAGCCGCATGAGCCTCTTCGGGTTCTCCTTCAATGACGATGTGAGCTACCAGGCCTTGAGCAACTTGGATTGGAGCAATGCGGGCGGCGGCGGACAGTTCATCGTCGTGCCCACGGGCAGCGCAGTGCTCATCAAAGGCAACTTTGCCAGTTCCCGCTACCGCATTGACTTGCGGGAGGACGGCTTGGCCGACCGCTACAGCCAAGTCAACGGTTTCAACTTTGGCCTCAACTTCAAGTATGTCCTCGGCGATGACGAGGCGCGGTATGGCATTCAAGCGGTTGGCCTTCGGACCGACTTCCGCACCTTCAACGCCCTCGGCGTGGCTGTCGAGCAGGCCGAGAACACCACGGAGCTCGCTGGGTACTTCGATTACAAGCGCCAGCGTGGCAATTGGATCGTCAACCCTTCCTTGCGCATCCAGTACTACAGCTCGCTGGCCAAGTTCAGCCCGGAGCCCCGCCTCGGCATCAAATACAAGGCGTCCGAGCGCCTGCGCATCAAGGCCGCTGGTGGATTGTACAGCCAAAACCTCATTTCGGCCAACTCCGACCGGGACGTGGTGAANCTGTTTTATGGCTTCTTGAGCGGNCCATCCAACCTGCAAGACCAGCTGATTGGTCCGGACGGACAGGTCAATGAAATCACACACAGCCTCCAAACCGCAGCCCACGCGGTGGGCGGCTTCGAGTTCGACCTGACCGAGCGCATCAACATCAATGTGGAGGGCTACACCAAGTGGTTCACCCAGCTGACCAACCAGAACCGCAACAAACTTTTCCCGGACACATACGAGTTCGCCAGTGTGCCCGAGAGCCAGCGCAAGGACTTCATTGTGGAGACCGGCCGCGCTGAAGGCGTCGACCTGGTGGTCAAATACGAGGACAAGTTCAACTACCTCTGGATTGTCTACTCCTTGGGCAACGTCGACCGTTGGGACGGTTTCCGCTGGTATGATCCCGTCTTCGACCGCCGTCACAACATCAACCTGCTTGCTTCCCGCAAGCTGGGCAAGCAGCACAAGACCGAGTTCTCTGCCCGATGGAATCTGGGGTCCGGTTTGCCGTTCACCCAGACGCAGGGCTACTACCAGCCCATCGGCATTTCCGAAGGCATCGACGAGAACTACGTGAACAGCAATCCCATCGAGCTGGGCATCGTCTACGCCGAACTCAACGCCGGCCGCTTGCCGGTGTACCACCGCCTCGACCTCAGCTTGCGCCGGACTTTCAAGCTGGGCGAACGCATCGAGCTGGATGCCAATGCGAGCATCACCAACGTGTACTCCCGTGCCAACATCTTCTACATCAATCGGGTGACCGGAGAGCGGGTGGACCAGCTTCCATTCCTGCCGTCCATCGGCCTAGATATGAAGTTCTGAGGGCGCTCAGCCCATGAGGCTGCGGGCCTGTGCCCGGGCCGCTTCTCCGACCTCGCTTCCGCTGAGCATGGCGGCCAATTCCTCGATGCGCCCCTCTGCGTCGAGTGCCTCGAGCCGCGTCACCGTTCGCGAACCTTCGTCTGCCTTGCTCACCTTGAAGTGGTGGTCAGCCCGGCCGNCGACTTGAGGAAGGTGGGAAATGGTGATGACCTGTGCCCGGGTGGAAATGCCGGCCATGAGGTCGGCCATCCGCGCTGCTACGTCGCCACTGACGCCTGCGTCGATTTCGTCGAGGATGAGCGTGGGCACTTCCAAATGTTCGCTCAGGGCCGCTTTAAGTGCGAGCATGACCCGACTGCGTTCTCCGCCCGAGGCCACTTTGGTCATCGGTTGGGGGGCGAGTCCGCTGTTGGCGGTGAACAGCAGGGTGGGACGGCATGGACCCGCAGCCTCTGGGCTTGGGGAGTGGGCCCAGTCGAAGTGGAGCCGGGCCGCCGGCATTTTGAGGTGGGCGAGGTGTTCTTGCAGGGCGTCGCAAAGGGAGGCCCCTGAGGCAGCNCGGTGCGCATGCAGCCGCTTTCCGATGCCATCGAGCTTCTGACGAAGGGTATCGATCTGGGCGTTGCACTCGGTGAGTCTCCGGTCCCGCTTCTCGGCGGAGGACAAGTGCTCTTCCATGTCCGCCATGCGGGCCTGAAGCGCTTCGAGGGTGTCTGCCCGGTGCTTATCGAATAGGCGTTGCAACCGATCCCGGTCGGCTTCTGCCCGAGCCAAGGCTGCGGGGTCGAGGTCCACGCCTTCGCCTTGGCGCTCGGCTTCTCGGGCGGCGTCGTCGAGTTCGATGCGGGTGCTGCGGACCCGCTCCAACAGGTCGGCCGCACCGGTGTGCACGGCGGCCACGCCATCGAGCGCCCGCTCGGCGTCGTGTAAGCGGTCAATGGCGCCGCCTTCGTCTTGCAAGACGGCGTGCACATGGCCGAGGGCTTCCTGAATTTCACGGGCGTGTGACAGGGCGTCCAAGCGCTGGTCGATGTCGCGCAGCCCAGCATCCTCGAAGTCGACCTGGTGGAGTTCCTCGAGCTGGTAGCGCAGGTAATCGGCGTCGGCGTCAGGCAAGTGCCCAGCTGCTTCGAGGGCATCGCGCTCTCTGACGGCGTTGGACCACAGGCCGTGCGCCGTGCGCCATTCGGCAGCGGTGGCCGTTGTTTCCGGGGAGAGAGCATCGACGGCGTGCAGCAGCCCTGCTGCGCTCTGGAGGCGTTGACCGTCTTGTTGGCCGTGCAAGTCCACGAGCAAGGGCGCCAAGGATTTAAGGAACTGCAGTTTGACGGGTTCGTCGTTGACGTAGGCGCGGGACCGCCCGGANGGAGTGATGCTCCTCCGCAAGATGCATGTTCCGCCCTCATCCAATCCGCCCAGCAGCGCGCGTGCTCCGGGGGTCAAGTTGAATTCGGCCTCCACGATGCATTTGTCTTCCCGAATTTCAATCCCTTCGGCGCGGTCCCCCAAAACGAGGCCCAAGGCACCGAGCAGGATGGACTTTCCGCTGCCAGTCTCGCCGGTCAGCACCGTCCAGCCATCGGCCACGGTCCATTCGATGTGGTCGATGAGGGCGAAGTGACGGATGGACAGCCGGCGGAGCATTAGCCGAGGCCCTGGTCGTAGACGGGAATGTTGCCCGGATCAATCAGCTTGAGCACCGGCAGCAGTCTGGCGCGTTCGCCTTCGGCAGCCTGGCCAAACATCTTGACGATCTCGTCCTTCTTAGCTTGAAAGAACGTCTGCAGGTTGTAGTTGGCCGGTCGGATGCGGTGGACGTTGCGCAGACTGATGAGGGCGTCTGCCATGGATTGGCGGGCAGCAGCGGGGTCATTGAAGGCGACATCCATGCCGAGGCGGTGGTACTCGTAATAGCATCGGCGCAATGGACGGAAGGTCTGGCTGAGGATGTTGTCGATGAGGCTGTAGCGGCTCTGCTTGCCGTCGGCCGCGCTCCATCCGGCAGGCGGTGAGGAGAGACCCTGCGCATTGGTCACGACCGTCTGGGCCTGGGTGTACAGGTTGGTGCCGCCTTCGAGGGAGAAGGAGTCGTAATCCATGGCCAAGATCATGTAGGCGTAGAAGGCCAGCACACTGGTCAGGTTGTCCCGGAATTGGTCCTGGCTGTATTGCAGCAGGTTGCCCGGTGCGTAGGTGAAATCAAAGTCGTTGTCGTTGACCAGCAACACGGGTGCGTTGTAATCGCTGTTGTAGATGGGGCGGCTGCTCTGGACTTGAATGGTGCCCTCGAAGTTGGTCTGGGAATTGGCCTTGTTGATGGTGATTTGCATCGTGCACGTCACGCGCTCGGTCAGGGTGAATTCATCGGTGGTCCAGCGGCGGCCATTCATGAATTCGGCAATGGCCGTTTCCAATTGCTCGAAGACTGAAGCCTCCACATTGTTGACGGTCGGGGCGATCACGCTCACCTGACAGTCAAGTTCCTGTGCCCGGCTGGACAGGACCGTGCCAAGGCTGAGGCAAAGAATCAAGGTGCGGAGCCAGGTGCGAAGGGCGGGGGGAAGGGGAGTCATGGGGCGGTGGGCATCTCAGAAAGTGGGGCCTCCGAGCAGGCGCGATTGGATCACGTCGGCGAGGTCGGCGGCCACGGCTTCCTTGGACTTCAATTCAAAGCTATCGATCCTGTCGGGACCATAAACGAAACGGACCCGGTTTGTCGTGTGTCCGAAGCCTGCGCCTTTGTCGGCGAGGGAGTTCAGTACCACCATGTCGCACTGTTTGGCCCTCAGTTTGCGCAGGGCGGCTTCGGTCCCGTCGTCGTGGGCAAGGGCAAACCCCACTTTGAAGCAGGCGTCCGGTGCGGCAGCGTTGAGACCGGCCAGGATGTCGGGGTTGGGCGCGAGTTCAATGGAGGTCGGCAGGTCGGATTTGGCGGCCTTGCCGAAAATGGGGTTTGCGGGACGGACATCGGCGACGGCGGCGGTGCCGACGATGACATCCGGAGTATGGGCCGCCAGCGCGGCTTGGGCTGCCGCTTCCATCTCAAGTGCAGTTTGCACGTCCATGCGGTGGATGCCGGGGTGATCGACCTCTATGGCGAGGGGACCGGCGATCAAATCCACGGTCATGCCGCGCCGTGCGAGCTCTTCCGCGATGGCCACGCCCTGGCGACCGGTGGAGCGGTTGCCGAGGAAGCGCACGGCGTCTAAAGGTTCGTGGGTGGGTCCAGCGGTGATCAGGGCCCGACGGCCGAGCAGTGGCGATTGGGTGCGGAACCAGGCTGTTAGTTCTTCCCGGATGCGCTCGGGCTCGGCGAGACGTCCTTTGCCTTCCAGGCCACTCGCCAATTCGCCCTCGTCGGGATCGATGACATGCACACCACGGCTGCGCAGTGTGTCTAGGTTGGCGGTTGTGGCTGGGTGGGTGAACATGTCCCGGTCCATGGCGGGGGCCACCACGGCGGGGCACTTGGCGCTCAACAGCACGGTGAGCATCAGGTTGTCTCCCCGGCCTTCGACCATGCCGGCCAGGGTGTGGGCCGTGGCGGGGGCCACGAGCACGACATCGCCCCACAAGCCGAGTTCCACGTGGTCGGTCCAAGTGCCAGCATCACGGTCGTCAGTCAACTCGCTGTGGACCGGGTGGCCGCTGAGCGTTCCGAGGGTGAGGGGGGTGATGAATTCCCGGGCGCCCGGCGTCATGACGACACGCACATCCGCACCGGCCTTGACCAGTTCACGAACGATGAGGGCAGATTTGTAGGCGGCGATGCTTCCGGTGACGCCCAGGACGACCCTGCGGCCCTTCAACATCGCCATGGGGCGAGATCAGTCGCGGTTGAACCGGCGGTTGCGACGCTCTTCGCGCTCCCGACGGATTTCTTCTTGACGGGCGGCTTCAGCAGCCAACTCCTCGTCGGTGGGCATGCGGAAGTAGACCTTGTCTTCTTCGAGCTCCTTGATGGCAATGCTGTGCGGTTTCGGCTGGCGCTCGTAGTGCTTGGAGATCTCGATCTGCTCGCGGTTTTCGAACACCTCTTCGAGACTGTCGGTCACGGTTGTGAATTCCTCGAGCTTGCTGTTGAGCTCCTCCTTAATCTCCTGTCCCAATTGGGTACTGCGCTTGGAGATGACGACGATGGCCTCAAAGAGGTTCCCCTGGACCTGCTGGTCGAGGGCATGGGTGTCGCGGGTGACCGTATTGCGGGCGGCCTGGAGGTTCTTGTTGGCGTTCATGGGCGCTGTGCTCGGCGTTGTATTTCCGTCAGTCCTGAGAGACCCGCTCGAGCCCTTGGCGGCTTTTGCGGTAGAATTGTTCCGCATCGCGGAGCCATTCACTTAAGGGAAAACGGGCCGCAAAGGTAAAGTAGGATTCAATGGCATCCGCATACCTTTCGGCTTGGCGGCGCTCCGTACTCTGTTCGGCGTAAAGGAATTGGGATTTCAGGATGAGGAATTGGGCCTCCTCGGCGTAGACGCTCACCGGCCATTCCCCTATAAATTGAGCCAGGGCCTTGGATGCGCTCTGGAATTTGCCCGTGGTGTAATAGAGTTTGGCCCCGTTCCACGCCTTGGTCTCCAGTTTGGTCCGCAGGGCGGCAATCATCGAATTGCAGGTGTCGCGTTTGTCGGACTGCGGATGGCGATCGAGGAACAGTTGCAGCTCGTCCATGGCGGTGCGGGTGTCGCTCTGATCGAGGGAGACCGCGGGGGACAGGCGGTAGCTGCACAGGGCGGCCTGGTACTCGGCTTCTTCCGCGCGGTCCGACGTGGGGAAGGTCTTTGAGAAATTCCGCATGGTGTAGCGGGCCATGTACCAATCCTCAATGCACAGGTTGGCCTCAGCATACATGTAGTAGAC
>NYTZ01000033.1 GCA_002683735.1 Flavobacteriales bacterium | reverse complement strand
ACGGCAAGGCTGGATTCTAACCTTGCTGGAGGTTATCTTCCACCTTGGACGCTTGGTTGGCGGGCATTCCTTTGGAGCAAGGGCAGCCCGGTGCGGCCATATCAGCTTATGCATTCGGCTCTGAGCTGACCCCCTGGCGGACAGGACACGCCCTGTCGGACCCCACCACCAACCTCTCTTTAGCGCTGGACCTGCTGTCGGGCCAATGGGCAGGACGCCCGATCGGCGCGGTCGTCATTGCCACTGACGGGCGTTTCAACCGCGGGCGCGACCCCGAGTCCACAAGCCTGCCCTTCGGCGCACCCGTCCACATTGTCGCCCTTGGCGACACCTCGTTTCGAAAAGACGTCCGGATTGACCGGGTGCTCCACAACGACGTCGCGGGCTTGGGCAACCGGTTCCCCATCGAGGTGACTATAGGAGCGCAAGCCGCTGCTGGAGACTTCGCCGTCACCCTGTCCGGAAGCGGGGTGCGTCAGCAACAGTCCCTGCGCTTGAATCCTGGCGGTGCCCCTGCCAGCATCACATTCCTTGTGGAGGCCAACCGTCCGGGCATCCAACGCTACACGGTGGCCGTGGAGCCTGCGGATGGAGAGACCCAACTCGACAACAACCGGCAGACCATCACCATCGACGTCATCGAACGCCGGAAGCGCATCCTGTTGGCCAGTGCTGCGCCCCATCCCGACCGGGGAGCCTGGGCCAATGCCTTGTCAGGCAACGCCAACTATGAAGTGGTTCAGCAACCACTGTCCGACCTTGGTGGAGGCCGATTCCCTGGAGACAGCGAATGGGATGCTGTCCTGCTCTTTGGGTTCGATCCGGGCAATCCTGTCGCACAAGACGCATTCAAAGCAGCCCAGCGCGTCAACTTGCCCATCGGCATCGTCCTCGACCCAGATGCAGACTACGGCGCAGTACGCGACCTCGGAATCGGACTAGATGTCCGCGTCACCCGAGCCGGCTTGACCACTGACCCGCGGGGAGCGGTCAACCCCGCTTTCCCTCACTTTGCTGCGCACGAAGAACTCGAAGACCTGCTTCTCGAAGTACCCCCATTGGTCTCGCCTTTCGGCGAAGTAGCGTGGGGCGCCGCCCACACGCCTCTGCTGTTTCAGCGCATCGGAGGCATTGCCACCGAATACCCCCTCTTGACCGTGGCCCAGACGGAACAGGGCCGCCTGATGACCTTGCTTGGCGAGGGCAGCTGGCGCTGGCGGCAGGTCGGCTACCTCCGCACCGGTTCGCACGAGCGGTTCGACGACATGGTGGGCCAATTGATCCAATACCTCACCTCCGACCCGGGGGTTGACCGGTTCCGGGTCGACGGTCCACGGCTGCTTGATGAAGACCAACGCCTGACCTTCCAAGCGCGCGTCTACGACGCCACATTACAACCCCAAGCAGGCGCAGACATCGCCCTCACCCTTCAGGACAGTGCAGGAACTGCCTTCGACTTCCGCTTTTCTTCGACGGCCGGAACCGGCTATGCATTGGATGCAGGCCGCCTCGCCAAGGGGGCCTACACATGGACGGCCAGCACGGAGCTCGCCGGCGAGGCCTTCTCCAGGAGCGGCACCGTGGACATCCGGGGCATCCAACTCGAACGCAGCGGCCGACCGGCACAACACGATCGGTTGCGCCGGCTCGCTGAATCCACCGGGGGCAACGTTTACACCGCCACCCAACTGGACGACCTCTCCACCCAGCTCGCCGCTTCGAACCGATTCCTCCCGGAATTGACCTTCACCGAACGGCTCCAGGACCTGATCTCCTGGCGCGCCCTCCTCTGGATTCTGCTCACCCTACTGTCCTTGGAGTGGTTCGCCCGACGGTGGGCAGGAACGTATTGAATTCTGCTGGGCAAGCTGAATTCCAGCAGTAGTTTCGGGGCATGAACAACCCCCGAAGCATTCGACTCATCGCCCTCGTTTCAGGCGCATTCGTTGCCCTCCTCATCAGCTGGTCGTCTATCACCTACACCGTGCCTTCCGGCTATGCCGGCTTGATCTTCCGCACGTTTGGTGGCGGCATCGACCCTACCGAAGCCCCGATGGGACAAGGCTTTCACTTCAAAGCGCCCTGGGACCGCGTCGTGGCCTATGAAGTCCGCCAGAAAGAAAGCCAGCAGAAGCTGACCGTGCTCAGCTCGAACCTGCTCAAGATCGAACTCGACATGACCGTATTCCACCAGCCGGTGCTCTCCTCCCTTGGAGCCCTTGAGGTCGAGCGGGGCCGGGGTTACGAGGAAAACGTCATCCTGCCCGCCGTCCGCTCCGTCTCCCGGGAAGTCATCTCCAAGTACCTCCCGGAGGAGATCAACACCTCCAAGCGCGAACAGATTCAAGGTGAAATCCAAGACCGTCTGGAAGAGAAACTCGCCGCCAACTTCATTCAACTCAACGACGTCCTGATCCGCAACATCAGCCTCCCCCAAACCTTGGAGCAGGCCATTGAGCGCAAGCTGCAGCAGGAACAGGAGAGCCTCGAGTACGAGTTCCGCCTCGAAAAGGAAGCCAAGGAAGCCGAGCGGAAGCGCATCGAAGCCGAAGGTATCCGGGACTTCCAGGACATCGTCTCCGAAGGCATCTCCGACGAACTCCTTCGCTGGAAAGGCATCGAGGCGACCCAAAAGCTAGCAGAAAGCCCAAACAGCAAGGTGGTCGTCGTCGGCAGCGGTGACGATGGCCTGCCCATCATCCTCGGCAACAACTGAGGCTGGACTCCCGCAGATTTGTCTGGCCAAAAAGCCGGACATGAAAAAGCCCCGCTGATTGGCGGGGCTTTTTCATAGGGCGATGGAGTGGAATCAGGATTCTGTCCAAGTGCCCTTCTCCTTGGCATTGCTGATGGCACCAAGGACGCCGAGGCGGTTGATGTTGCGGATGCCGGAAGCGCTCACACGCAAGGTCACCCAGCGGTCTTCTTCAGGAATGAAGAAGCGCTTCTTGAACAGGTTGGGGTAGAAGCGGCGCTTCGTGCGGCGGTTGGAGTGGGAAACGTTGTTTCCGACCATCACTTTCTTACCGGTCAACTGACAAATGCGGCTCATGGGGAGTGCTATCCGTGGTTCGTATCGATTCCCGAATTTTTCGGGAGTGCAAAGGTGGGTCTTTCAAAGCGAATCCGCAACCCCTGCCCCTTCCGATTCGGCAGCGGGCTCGGAAGCCCCGCATTGCTCGAGCGCAAGTTGACATGCGGCGCGCAGGCTCATGCCCTGATTGCGGGCACGATCCCGCCCAAAACGGTGTTGACTGCAGACGGTCCCATTCGGCCCGGCGCAGGAGATGAACACGAGTCCGACTGGTTTTTCTGGCGTCCCCCCTCCCGGACCGGCCACCCCGGTGACAGACACTCCGAAATCCGACCCCATCCGCTGGCGTACGCCCTCAGCCATGGCCCGCGCCACAGGCTCGGAGACGGCGCCGTGCGCCGCGATCATCCCATGGGGCACCCCGAGCATCGACACTTTAGCCGCATTGGCATAGGCCTGCACGCCGCCGAGGAAATACGCGCTGGCTCCGGGCCTGGCGACCAAGGCCGCTCCAAGAGCGCCCCCTGTGCAACTCTCTGCCACCGCGAGAGTCTGCCCCCGCTGCACCAGGGCTGCGGCCAAGGCAACATCCACCGGATTGCCGTCCCGGGTCACCACGAACGCGGCAAGGCNATCGCACAGGTCCGCATGGGCCTGGTCCAAACCTTGCACCGCTTCGCCTTCCGCGGTCAAACGAATGCGCACGCTTCCGGGACTTGGCAAGTAGGCCATTTTGATGCCGGCCTCCATCCAAGCCGTCTCGAGGTCTTCGACCCGGGCCGCCAACTGGCTTTCGCCCGTGCCCATGGTGAGCACACTCCGATGTTCCCGGACGGAGACGCGACCTTCAGACTGCAACCGGGCCTGCATCGCCGGTATGACCCCATGGAACATGATGTGCTCCATTTCGTAGGGCACTCCCGGCATGGACACCGTAACCCCACCAGGACGGTCAAACCACATGCCGCTCGCTGTCCCCAGCGGATTGTCGAGCACCGTGCAGGCCTCCGGCAACAAAGCTTGATCGCGGTTGACTTGCAAGACCTCACGCCCGCGCTTCCCGAACCAAGCCACGATGCGGGCCTCNATGTCCGGGTGGCGCACCAATCCGGTCTCAAAGTGCTCGCACAGCACGTGCTTTGTGATGTCNTCCCGTGTGGGACCGAGCCCCCCCGTGATGAGCACGAGATCCGCCCGGGCTTCAGCAGCACGGATGGTGTCGAGCATGACCTCCCGTTCATCGGGAATGGTCACTCCCCGGCCCACCCGCCAGCCTTCGGCTTCGAGGACACGGCCCATCCAAGCGGCGTTGGTGTTGACGGTCTGTCCAATCAGCAGTTCATCGCCGATGGACACCACCTCCACCACCAACCCCGAGGATGCCATGGAATCAGCGGATGGACAAGCGTTCGATGCTGCGTGCACCGGAGCCGCTCACCTCCACCGTGTAGATGCCCGGCGTCAAGGCGGAAACATCCATGCGGATGAGCTTGCCTTCGACAGTCTCCTGNCGGACCAGGCGGCCTCCGAGGTCACGAATGCGCAACTCAGCACCGAGGAGCAGGTCATCGAGCACCACCTCTAAGACGGCGTCTGCTGGGTTGGGGAACAGACCAAAGCCCACTTCCGCGATTTCGCCAATGCCCACNTAATCTTCGAATTCCACATCGGCACAGTCGCCGAGTTCCTCGACCTGTATGGTCAAACCTACGATGTCGTTGATGTCAATCGGATCCTCGTCTCCCCGCACGTGCAAGCCCGGCTCGAAATCGCGCTGGTAGCTCAAGTTGAGCTCGCCATTGTGAATGCGGGCGGGAATGTGGGGGTACACCGCCTCGATTAGGTCGAAGTCGATGTCCGGCGTCACATCGCAGGCGGACTCGCTGTTCCAGGTCTGTCCGAGGTCCGTGGAATGCACCACATAGCAGTGGCGGTAATTTTGGATGCCGGTCGAGAAATTCTCCATCAAGGCGCTATAGGCCACCACGATGGTGTTGGACTCCACCACCTGTCCAGCAGACGCTTGGGAGCTGATGCCCACGAAGTAACCGGCAATCTCATCCTCGTAATCGAGCGTGCCGCTCTCATCAATGTCGTAGGCATAGGCAATGGTCACAGCGCTGTCCGGCCCCATGTCCGGGCGCCAGTAGTCGAGGCCATTGGTGTAGGGGTAGTAGCTGGTCGTGGCGTCCGTGGTATCGCTGTCTGCATAGAACATGCGGCCGTAGAAGACATGCACGCCACCCGCCTCGTCAACAAGGATGTCGCCGGCGCGGTCGGAGTTGTAGAACATCGCATTGCCAGTGGCATCGATGTCATCCGCGATCGTGGTGTCGAGCAAGGCNCCGGAGTCCACGATGTAGTTGTCGACCGGGAANTCGATAATGGTTTCGTAAGTCCAAGTAGCGCCGTTGTCCTCGGAAATCATGGCGAAGGTGTCGTCAAACCCTCCAAAGACCGCAAAGGCCACTTTGTCGCCCTCAGCATGAATGGAGTAGCTGTCTGCCACGAANCCGCCGGCGAAGGACGCCGTGTCGAGTTCGGCAAAGGTGTTGATGTCCCAATTGGCTCCGCCATCCGTGGAGCGCATGTAGAAGATGGCTCCGTCTTGGCCGTTGTAAAGCACACCACCGTTGCCTTCCGGGGCCGTGATGCCAATGACGTGGATGCTGTTGCCGTCGGCACCACCCATCGTGGCGCGGGGCCAAAGGTGCCAGATGTCCGAACCATCCCCNGCCAGCAGGGTCGGCAAGGTGGTGGTGGTCCACTCNCCGCTGCCGATGGCGTCNNNGNTGAAGCCATAACGAGGCCGCCGGTGCTGCCGTGGCTGATGGCAAACTCGGTACCGTTGGCGAGGTGGCCCAAGGATGGCCATCCGATGCGCACGTCTTCAATGCGGTCGTAGGGGGTCTCTCCCCAATCCTCGCCATTGTCCTTGAAGTTGTATCCCGTGCCACGGTCGCTGAACGGAGACGTCTCGAGGGACATGATCCAACCCGCACTCACGCCGGCACCCGAGCCCACCATGCGGTCATCACTCGCGTAGTTGCTCTGCAAGTCATATTGGGTCAATCCAATCACCTGACGTTCGATCACCATATCGCGCGACTGAAGGTGATCGATGTCTCCCAAATGCTGCCCGGTCAAGGGCTGGTAGGGAATCACCTCTTCCCCGGTCATGTCCACAGATGGACTTGGGGCCGCCACTTTCTGGGCGTTGGAGAGGGGTACGAATTGGGCCTGTGAGGCAGGCACTGCCGCCATGAGGGCGACCAAGGTCAGAATCGTATTACGCATGGTATTCAGGTTGCTCGGGCCAGGGGACGAACCGGGAAGTTAATGCACCTCCTTTAACCGCGCGAGGACGGTGGAACGGGCCACCACCCGGTCACCGGGTTTGACCAGAACCTCCGAATCGAGGGGGAGGTAGAGGTCAATGCGGGACCCGAACAGGATGAACCCGCTTTCCTGCCCGTGATCGACCTGCTCGCCTTCCTCGACGAACCAGCGGATGCGTCGGGCCACGGCACCGGCAATCTGACGCCAGACCACCAAACCGGACGGGGTGCGCTGGGCAAAGGTCGTCCGCTCATTGAGCGTCGAAGATTTCTCGTGCCAAGCGACCAAATACTGGCCCGGGTG
>NYTZ01000032.1 GCA_002683735.1 Flavobacteriales bacterium | reverse complement strand
TCGTCGAGTGGCGGCAGAATTCAAGTGTTGCCCCGTCCAGAAGAACTGGCGCTCGGCACCTGGTCCACCACCCACGTCCCTTATCTCACCGCCATCGGCGCTCAGGACCAATGGGTAGCCAGTGGTTATGCCGACCGTATTCCCGATGTGCAAGGCGCGCTGGTCGATCTGGGTGGGGATGCTGGTCTGGACGAAGAACGGTTGGTGGCCTCTGGGGCCAACGTGTTGAGCAGTTATCCCTTTGGCAACCCCATGGAAGGGGTGTCCCAGCGAACTGGCATTCCGGTGTTGCCGTTGACTGAGTATGCGGAGCCCCATCCACTGGGCCGTGCGGAATACGTCCGGCTGTTTGGTTGGTTGACAGGCAGGCAGGCACAGGCAGATCAGGTGTTTGATGGGATTGAGTCGACCTACGTGATGTTGGTGGACCGGGCCCAACGGTTGGCTTTAGAACATGGGCGCCCCACGGTATTTGCTGGAAGTAGCCAATCCGGCAAATGGACGGCACCTGGTGCCGATGGATTGGTGGCGCAGCTGATTGAGGATGCAGGCGGGCAGTACGCGTTTTCAAGCACGGCCGTGGCGGCCATGTCATTGCAGCGCGTGGGGACGAACTACGAAGTGGAGCTGGAGCAATGTGCCGCCATCGCCGCCGGCAGTGAATTCTGGGGAAAGGTGGTGTTTGCGCCAGAAGGTTGGACCCGCGCCCAAGCCATGGAGGAAGCGCCATGGTGTGATCTGGACAGCAAGACCTTGTTCCATTGCAACACTGCAGAGGTCGATTACTTCGGCCAAGCGGTCATGGAGCCCCATTTCATGTTGGGCGACCTGGTGGCCTTGTTTCAAGGTGGGGAAGAGGGAAGCGCACCCCGTTACTTTAAGCCCACGCCACCATGAGCCGTTCATCTGGCTTGTCGCTGGCGCTGGGGGGATTCGCCCTGTTGCTGTTTGCCATAGGATGGTGGTCTGGACCGGCCGCCTTGACGTGGGAAGACCAATGGGCCGCTTTGCGTGATGGCAATGGGATGGCGGGGACCATCTTGTGGAAGCTTCGGTTGCCCCGCATTCTGCTCGCAGCCTTGTCCGGTAGTGCCCTCGCCCTGGCGGGGCTCCTGATGCAGGCCTATTTCAAGAACCCCCTCGCGGGGCCAAGCGTGTTGGGGGTGACCTCCGGTTCCACGCTCGGAGTGGCGTTGGTGAGTTTGGGCGGCGTCGCCCTTGGCCAGCCGTTCGGCCTCGCGGGGACCGTGGTCGGAGCCTTGTTGGGAGCATGGGGCGTCATGGTGCTTCTCGGGGCAGTGGTCGGGTGGTTTCGATCCCGGTCGGCCTTGCTGATTTTCGGATTGATGGTGGGCTACCTGACCGGTGCCATGGTGACAGTCCTTCAAGCGGGTGCCGATGCAGGCGCCCTTCAGGCATTTGTGGTGTGGGGGATGGGCTCCTTTGCCCGGGGCGACGGGCTCAGTGTCACAGTGATGGCCGTGTCGCTCTCCTTGGCGACCGGATGGGCATTTCGCCACCGCGATGCGCTCGACATGTGGTTGTTGGGCCCTGTGACAGCCCGATCCATGGGGGTTCAAGAACGCAGTTTGACGGGGTTCCTCCTCGGTATCACGGGCGGACTGGCCGCCTTGGTCACAGCTTGGTGCGGTCCCGTTGCCTTTCTCGGCTTGGCCACGCCACACTTGGTTCGGGCCTTGTATCGAGAGGGCCGCACGGGGCGACTGCTCTTGCCGGTGTTGCTCATGGGGGCTGTCCTGTCCCTGTTTGCAGATTTGACCGTACGCTTCACGGCAGTCCCATTAAATGCCGTGTTGAGCATGGTGGGGGCTCCGGTGGTGCTCTGGCTGTTGATTCGTCAATCCAAAATTCCGTCCGCATGAAGGCTCTGGATTTGCGATGCGAGGGTTTGGTGCTGTCCCGGCCCGTCACGGGGGGCGCCTTCGTGGATGTCAGTCTGCCGCCCGGGTCGGCCATGGTGGTGGTGGGCCGAAATGGAGCAGGCAAGTCCACGTTGCTGCACACCGTTTCGGGTTTGCTGTCCTCCACTGAGGGACAGGTGAAGGTCGGGGGGCGTCCCGTGCATGCCATTGATGCCCGGGAGCGGGCGCAGTGGATTTCGCTCGTCACGTCGACGCCGCCCAAACCGGCGGGGTTGACCGTGGCCGATGTCGTGGCTCTCGGCGCCAAGGCGGGCGGCCGCGAACTGGATGCTGCTTCTTTGAGGGCAGAGCTGGAGGTTGCAGGCATTGCCCAATGGGCCAAAATGTCGCTCGACACCCTCAGCGACGGGATGGCCCAACGCGTCATGGTGGCCCGGGCCGGGGTACAGTCCAAATCGGTCATGCTCCTCGATGAGCCCACGGCTTTTCTGGACTTGGTGGGGCGCGAAGACGTGATGTCTCAGGTGGGTCGATGGAAGGGCGATGAGAGAATCCTGATGGTGGCGACCCACGACTTGGTGGCAGTGGCCGAAGCTGGTTGGTCCACCCACTGGTTGCATGTGCACCCGGGCCGTGGGCGAGGGGCCACCCTGCACGAAGGCCCCCTCGATGTCGAGCAGGCCCGTGCTGCCTTGCGCACGGATTCCGCGTGAATTTTGCCAAGGGGANCCAACGGCGAGCCTCGGGGCAAATCGGCAGTTAATTTCGCGCCATGCCGTCCACCCTGCGCATCCTCATCACCTCGCTCATCTTGTTGGGCATGNTTGGCCTGATCGAATGGGGAGCTTGGAGAAACATGAGCAGAATGTGGTCCGGACACGCCCGGTTTTCTGCCATCCGTTGGGGGTGGTTCTCCGTGACTGCCCTCCAATTCCTGTGGACATTGGTGTATTTCTGGAGGTGGCCGCACTGGCGGGAGTTTCAGCTACAATACCTCTTGGTGACCCACGCCGTGCTGATTTCCTTGGCGGTTCCGAAATTGTTTCTGTGCGGTGTGGAAATGGTGGACGGGTTGCGCTATGGGAGCCAGTGGCTGTTCACGGACAAATCGTCGCGGGCTGATGTTCCCCGCAGGTCCTTCATNACTGTAACGGGGCAAGCTGCGGCAGGATTCTTGCTGGGGGCCTTTGCCCATGGGATGACCCAAGGTCGAAAAGGGTACCATGTTCGGCGGCATGACGTTTCGGTTCAGGGACTTCCCTCCGGACTCGACGGGGTGCGCATCGTCCAGATTTCCGATGCCCACCTTGGCAGTTTTCTCGAGCAGTTCGATTCCGTGCAACCCGGCTTGGATATGGTGCGAGACCTCGAACCGGATGTCCTGTGCTTTACAGGAGACCTCGTCAATGACCACAGCGATGAGGCGGAGCCTTGGATTGAGCGGTTTCGTGGGCTGAGTGGCCGGTATGGGAAGTTCAGTATCCTTGGGAACCACGACTACGCGGATTATGCGCGTCGAACGGATGAAGAGCGAGAGGCCATTCGCGCCCGTCTGAAGGCCATTCACGGTGAAATGGGGTTCGACCTGCTGTTGAACGCCCACCGCGTGGTGGACATCCGTGGAGAATCCCTGCTNTTGGTCGGAGTGGAGAACTGGGGAAAGGGTTTCCGTCAATCCGGAGATCTGGACCGGGCAATGGATGGCGCCGATGCGGCCTTGCCCACGGTGTTGCTCAGTCACGACCCCACCCACTGGGAAGAACGTGTCATGGGCGGAAAGGCACCTGTAGAATTGACATTGTCCGGACACACCCACGGCATGCAGGTGGGGCTGGAGATTCCCAATTTGGGCATCAAGTTCTCTCCAAGCCGACTGCGGTACCGGCGTTGGGGCGGATTGTATACCGAAGGCAAGCAGCATTTGCATGTCAACCGTGGTTTCGGAGTTCTCGGGTTCCCCGGCCGGATTGGCATGCCCCCCGAAATTACCGAATTGACCCTGAGGAAGGCCTGAGTACCTTCCCGGTCCCAATCCACACCCCATGAGCGACGACAAGAAGGTCATCTTCTCGATGGTCAAGGTCAACAAGACGACCCCGACTGGAAAGCACATCCTGAAGGACATCTACCTGTCCTTTTACTACGGCGCCAAGATTGGCATTATCGGAACGAACGGCTCTGGTAAGTCGACCGTGATGAAGATCATCGCCGGCCTTGACGAGGCATACCAGGGCGAGGTCGTTTGGGCCGATGGTTACACAGTCGGCTATTTGCCCCAGGAGCCGACATTGGATGAGAACAAGACTGTCCGTGAGGTCGTAGAAGAGGGCACGCAGGAGATCGTGGCTGTCTTGAAGGAATACGAGGAGATCAATGCCAAGTTTATGGAGGAAGAGATCCTCAATGATCCCGATAAGATGCAGGCGTTGATGGACCGGCAAGCTGCCGTCCAAGACCGCATCGACGCCCTCGACGCCTGGGAGCTCGACACCAAGCTGAGCATCGCCATGGACGCCCTGCGCTGTCCCCCGGACGACCAGAAAATCGGGGAGTTGTCCGGCGGTGAGCGCCGCCGTGTGGCCCTGTGTCGTCTGTTGCTGAAGGCGCCTGACGTGCTGCTGCTGGACGAACCGACCAACCACCTCGATGCCGAGACCATCGACTGGCTCGAGCAGCACTTGGAGCGCTACAAGGGGACGGTTCTATGTGTCACGCACGACCGTTACTTCCTCGACAATGTGGCGGGCTGGATCCTCGAGCTCGACCGCGGAGAGGGCATTCCATGGAAGGGCAACTATGCCGAATGGCTCGACCAGAAGACCAAGCGTCTTGCCCAGGAGGAGAAGCACGAATCCAAACGCCGCAAGGAGCTGGAGCGCGAGTTGGATTGGGTGCGCCAAAACCCAAAGGGGCGTCGGGCCAAAAACAAGGCTCGACTCAACAACTACGAGTCCATGCTCGCAGAGGGCAACAAGGAAAAGGAAGCCCGGTTGGAGATACCAATCCCAAATGGTCCGCGACTCGGCAACAAGGTCATCGAAGTGGAAGGCCTGCAAAAAGCCTTTGGCGACAAACTGCTCATCGAGAACCTCAGCTTTTCGCTGCCTCCGGCCGGCATTGTTGGCATCATTGGTCCCAATGGCGCCGGCAAGACCACCCTGTTTCGCATGATGATGGGGGAGGAGCAACCCGATGGGGGTTCCGTGACCTTTGGCGAGACGGTGGAAGTGGGGTATGTGGACCAGCGCCACAAGGAAATTGACCCGGAGAAGACGGTGTGGGAGGTCGTGTCGGGTGGCAACGAGCAGCTCGAGATCGGCGGGAGCCTCGTGAATTCCCGCGCTTACGTGTCCAAATTCAACTTCGGCGGTTCCGACCAGCAGAAGAAGTGCGGCGTGCTGTCTGGAGGAGAGCGGAATCGGCTTCACTTGGCCATGACGCTCAAGACCGAGGCCAACGTGCTGCTGCTGGACGAGCCGACCAATGACATCGATGTCGGCACCTTGCGCGCCTTGGAAGAGGGCATCATGAGCTTTGCCGGATGTGCGGTGGTCATTTCACATGACCGTTGGTTCCTGGACCGCATTTGTACGCACATCCTCGCCTTTGAGGGTGACAGCCAGGTGGTGTGGTTCGAAGGGACCTATTCCGAATACGAGGCCAACCGCAAGGAGCGCCTGGGAGACAGCGGCCCGAAACGCATCAAGTACCGCAAGCTCGTTCGCTGATGTCGAGAGGTGGCCCGGTCGGCCGCTTTGCGCCATCGCCTACAGGAAGATTGCACCTTGGCAGTCTGCTGGCTGCGGTGGCCTCCTGTTGTCACGTCCGCAAGCAAGGCGGCACATGGCGTGTCCGCATGGAGGACCTCGACCCACCCCGGGAAGTTCCCGGTGCCGCCTCTGACATCTTGAGGACATTGGAGGGGTTTGGCCTCCATTGGGATGGGGAAGTGGTCTTCCAATCCGAGAGGTCCGAGTTGTACCTAGAGGCGATGGAGGCCTTGAAGCGACACGGATACGCATACCCGTGCGCTTGTTCTCGAAAGGATTGGGTTGGCTTGCCACATTATCCCGGAACTTGCAGGTCGGGGATGTCTGACGCCGGGCTCGAGCGCATGACACGTTACAGGTTGTCGGGAGCGAGCCGGACTTGGAATGATGTGATGCGCGGCGAGACCACGTTCTCCACTGCCGATATGGGTGACTTCCCCATCCTCAGGGCGGATGGATACTGGGCCTACCAGCTCGCCGTTGTGGTGGACGACCGCGATCAGGGCATCACCGAAGTCATCCGTGGGGCAGATTTGCTCGACAGCACGCCGATGCAGCTGGACCTGTGGGAGGCTCTGGATGAGGCTCAGGAAAAATTACCTCCCCCTGCTTACGGGCATGTGCCCTTGCTGGAAACGATGGGAGGGCAGAAGCTGAGCAAGCAAACCCTGGCGCGAGCCGTGGAAACGAATCAGGCCGTGGCACTGCTGGATTTGGTGTGGGGCTTTCTTGGACAGCAGCGATGCGAAGCTTGGTCTTCGACTGTGGCCGAGGACGACCCGGCAGCGCTCATGGACTTGGCTACATCGCTTTGGAATGCGGAGGCCGTGCCCATGGCTTCGATTCAATTGCAAGGCTGGGGGCAGGACGCGCGGCCTTGATGGCGCGCACCATTCAGGTCAACCGTTACATCCAATGGAGCAGACCAATGTCCGGACAACCATTGGACCACCATCGTTTGGACTTCGGGATCGAGCATTCCGGTGTTGCAGATGAGGTGACCGCCGCCGCAGGTGCGGTGGGTCCAGCTGGGCACGCCCACAGTGTTGAGGGAATCGGCCCATGCGGGCCCGCCAATGAGTGACCAGGCGCCAGGTGCATCATTTGGACAAAAGTGGTGCAGGGCAGCCCCGACAGGAACGAGAGGGTCACACGTTCCATGAATGGCAAACAGGGGCGGGTGCAGCGAGTCGGGGCGGATGGCCGCATCTAGGGCGCCTGAGAAACTCATCGCTCCTTGCCATGGCGTTGGCGTTGCACAATAGGCTGCGAATAAAGCAGCTTCTGCGCCAGCGCTGCTGCCGGCAATGACCCATCCATTCTTGGGGAGCGGCCAGTCATCCGCAGATACCAGCCAATTCAAGGCAGCATGGGCATCTTCCGCTGCAATTCTTACCGCCCGACGTTTTTCTTCCGTCGGAATGTCACAGCCGAAACCCCGCCCGGCCATGGTTAGGCGATAGTCGATGCTGGCACTGGGGATGCCCTGACCGGCCATCGCGTCGAGAAAGGCGGCCACGGGCCTCGCATCTCGACTGCCAGTCTGAAATCCCCCTCCGTGGAGGAACACAATGCCAGTCCCTTGTACTGCCGGCGGTTGAGGCATGCGAAGGTCCAATTGCAAACTGTCGTTACCCCGGACCACATAGGTGTGCGTCTCCAGGACAAAGGGCAACATTGGCTCCTGCGCTCCCAAATGGAGAAGCAGATTGAACAGGAAAAAGCTCAGTGTGACGAACGCGTGGATCAAGCCTTGACGCTGCGGGGATGGAAGCGTTCCATCTGGTCGCGGAGGAAGCGTTGGTCGAGATGGGTATAGATCTCGGTCGTGCTGACGGAGGAATGGCCCAGCATCTCTTGCACCACACGGATGTCTGCGCCGCTTTCCATGAGATGCGTGGCAAAGGAGTGACGGAACGTGTGAGGACTGACCTGTTTGCGAATGCCCGCCTCATGGGTGGTTCGACGCAGCATGGTGAAGACCATTTGACGGGTCAGCTCGCGCCCCCGACGTCCCAAAAACAAGGTGTCCTCGTAGCCGGTCTCAATGTC
>NYTZ01000031.1 GCA_002683735.1 Flavobacteriales bacterium | reverse complement strand
CACTCAGGAGGAGTGGGACAACTTCCAGCAGTCTTTCACGCCGACCTTCCGATAAGACGTCGCGGATAGGGCGTAAATCCCGAAAAAATCAGTTGCGACCGGCCCGTCCTCGAAAGAAGGCGGGCCGGCGTGTATTTTCGCGCAACGCAACAAACGTACCCATGAGTGAAAATGCCCGACTGATCTACGAAGACAAGGAAGTTGAATTGCCCGTCGTGAAGGGGTCCGAAGGGGAAGTCGCACTCGACATCAGCAAGTTGCGCGGCCAAACCGGTCTGATCACACTGGATCGCGGTTTCAAGAACACCGGCTCGACCCTGAGCGGCATCACCTTCCTCAATGGCGAGGAAGGCATCCTCCGCTACCGGGGATACTCCATCGAGGACCTCGCGGAGAACGCCTCCTTCATGGAAGTGGCCTACCTGCTGATTTACGGGGACCTGCCCGACCGAGAGCGATTGGATTGGTTTGAAGGCAGTGTCAAGATGCACACCCTCGTGCACGAGAACATGAAGCGTTTCTTTGACGCCTTCCCCCTCGGTGCCCATCCCATGGGCATGCTGAGCGCCATGTCCTCCACCCTGTCCACGTTCTATCCGGGCAGCCAGGACCCGAACCGTTCGATGGAGGACATCGAATTGACCATCCACCGCCTCATCGCCAAGCTCCCCACCTTGGCCGCCCAGTGCTACAAGCACAACATGGGGCACCCGATGGTCTACCCGGCCAATGACCTGTCGTACACGGAGAACTTCCTGTACATGATGTTCGGCCTTCCGACGGCCGACTACGAGATTGACCCGGTCATCAACGATGCGATCAACAAGTTGCTGATCCTTCACGCGGACCACGAGCAGAATTGCAGCACGTCCACCGTACGCATCGTGGGCTCTTCCCAAGCCAACCTCTACTCCTCGATTGCTTCCGGCATTTCTGCACTGTGGGGGCCGTTGCACGGTGGTGCCAACCAAGCGGTCATCGAGATGCTGGAGCAGATCAAGGCCGATGGCGGAGACTTGCAGAAATGGATTGACAAGGCCAAGGACAAGAGTGACAGCTTCCGCCTGATGGGCTTCGGGCACCGCGTCTACAAGAACTTCGACCCCCGTGCGCGGATCATCAAGAAGTCGGCAGACGAGGTGTTGGCCAAGTTGGGCATCAACGACCCGGTCCTCGACATTGCCAAACAGCTTGAGGAGGTGGCCCTGAAGGACGAGTACTTCGTGCAGCGCGGCCTTTACCCCAACGTGGATTTCTACAGCGGCATCATCTACCGCGCACTCGGCATCCCGACGGAGATGTTCACCGTAATGTTTGCCCTTGGACGTCTCCCGGGCTGGATTGCCCAGTGGAAAGAAATGAGCGAAGCCGGAGAGCCGATTGGCCGTCCTCGGCAGGTGTACACGGGCCGCAATGCCCGTGCTGTCCAGCCCATCGCCCAGCGCTGATGTTCGATGCGGCCTTGACTGAAGGGGTCAGCTGTGCCGTGGACGACCGCGGTGTGGCCGTGGTCACCTTTGCCCATCCCCGCTCCAACAGCTTGCCCGGTGCGGTTCTGGCCGACTTGGCTTCCACTTTGCATGGGCTCGGAGATCGGGAGGACGTCAAGGTGGTCGTGCTCGGCAGTGCGGGGGACCGCGCGTTTTGCGCCGGGGCCTCCTTTGACGAGCTGATCGCCATTTCCGACGAGCAGGAGGGCCTCAACTTTTTCATGGGGTTTGCCAACGTCATCAACGCCATCCGAACCTTGCCCAAGCTGGTCATCGGCCGGGTGCAGGGCAAGGCTGTGGGAGGCGGCGTCGGTGTGGCTTCCGCGACAGACTACTGCCTCGCCACGAAATACGCAGCCATCAAGCTCAGTGAGCTTGCCGTCGGCATCGGCCCCTTTGTTGTTGGTCCCGCCGTGGAGCGCAAGTTGGGGGTTTCCGGCATGAGCCAACTGGCCATCGATGCCATGGAGTGGCGTTCTGCAGAGTGGGCAGCCCAACACGGGCTTTACGCCTCCGTGCATGAGAATGCGGAAGAATTGGATGCAGCGGTGGACGCTTTGGCTTCACGTTTGGCGGCATCGAATCCGCAAGCCATGATCGAGATGAAGCGCGCCTTTTGGCGGGGCACCGAGGATTGGGATGGGCTTCTCGCCGAACGCGCAGCCATTTCCGGACGCCTTGTTCTGTCAGACTTCACGCGACAGGCGATTGCCAAGTTCAAGGCCGGCTGAGCCGCGTTTTGTGAATTGCACAATGCGGGGTTGACGACCTTGTCCCCTTTTGTGGGGTCGGCTCGGTCCTGTTTTCCATTTTGCATGGCATGCACAACGGCACACAGAATCGGCTACGCTGGGATCGGATTTTTATGGTCCTGGGTAGTGTGGTGGCAGCGAGCATGGGCATTGCGGCTATGGTGCCGGGCGATGCCGACTTTGAAGACGCCGACAGCGAAGGACGCGTGGCATTGGTGATGGAACCGGTGGCGCCTCCTCCGCCATCAAAATTGGATGTGGAGGACACCGCTAAAGATGCCGGGCTGGATGAGGGGCAAGAAGCAGCATCTCCTGCCCCTGCGCGGGTCCAAGATGCCGCGCCGAATCTGCCCAAGATTGCAGTAGAGCCGGCGCCCACAGGTCCGCTGCCGCGCAAGGGGATCAAACCCTGCTCCTGTTCGAAGCGGACCATGAAGCTCGCTCGGAACCCTTACACGGCTCACCAAAAGCGCGCCCGCAGCCTTCCGGGAAGCTTCTTCGTCAAGGACCAGTCTGAATTGGCTGCAGGCGCCAGCCGTGGCGATCTTGTTCGCATTCCTGAAGTCGGCCGTGGCTTCCATCTCGATCGGTTGACCCANAGCGAGCCTTTCTTATTGGAGGCGGCCAAGGACATTCTGGAGGAGATGGCAAGCCGGTTTGCCGATGCCACAGAGGGAACAGCTGACGAGGGCGCTTCCATTCGGATCACGAGCCTGACCCGAACCCAGAAACAGCAAAAGCGCCTGCGCCGTCGCAACGCCAATGCTTACAATGGGCAGAGCACCCACAATTATGGCGCGAGTTTTGACATCGCTTTCATTGATCGTCCCTCCAACGATGTAAGCTGTGGAGGCCCCTCTTGGGCTTTGCAGTCCATCTTGCAGGACATGCAAGAAAAGGGGCAGATTCTCGTGATTCCGGAGGGGAATTGCATGCACATCACCCCCCGTTGATCAGATGCGACTCGCCTGGTTCTGTTTCCTCAGCCAGCTGAACAAGCTGCTGCTCCCGAAGATTCACCGCANGCCGGATTTGAACCGCTTGAAGGGCTGGGAAAAGGCGATTGTGGGCTGGAAAATGTGGGTGACTTACCGCCGCTTGGACGCGGAGAGTGCCCAAGAAGTCCAAGCTACCGAGATGGCAGCCAAAACCAGCAAGGGGTAAGCTGCAGCGGCTCCCACTGCGGGGCAGAGCATCCAGGCAGAGGTGAGGCTCAGGTCGACGGCGAGGGAGAGCAGCCATCGCCCGACTCCCCATCCATGATTCCAGAGTTCGCCGATGGCAGCCAATCCCGCGAAAACCCAGGCCAACAAGATGCCCAGTTCACGACTGGAGAGGCCTGGGGCCGCGTCCAGCGCGAGCAGCGCGCCACCCAGCACCACTGCGAAGCGGAACAAGAGCAACAGCGCAACACGGCGGGCAGGCAGTGGGTGGAATTTGGTTTCCTCCCCTGTGATAAGGGGAGCAGGTTGTGGCCCCCCTGCGCTGTCCGGGTACCACCCTGGTGCGGCAAACAGAAAGCGAAGTTTGTCCCTCCATCCGGATATGGCCTGCAANTCGCGCCACAAGTCGGCCACGGGTTTCCATTGGGCATGGACGGGATTGAAGGTGTCCGTCGGGCGTGTGACCCCATAGGTGGGCTTCACGACTTCCTCCTGAAAAGTGCCGAATATCCGGTCCCAAATGATCAGGACGCCAGCGTGGTTGCGGTCGATGTATTCGGGATTGCGCCCGTGGTGCACACGGTGGTGTGACGGCGTATTGAGCACCCACTCCAAGGGGCCCATGCGGTCAATGAGTTCGGTGTGAATCCAGAACTGATAGAGCAGGTTGATGGCCATGCTCGTGAGGAACATCTCAGGCGGGAAACCGAGGGCGGCCAGCGGCCAATACACCCACATCATCAACACCTTTTGAAGGACGCTTTGGCGAAGGGCCACTCCCAAGTTGTAGTCCTCGCTCTGGTGGTGCACCGAGTGCCCAATCCAGAACAAGTTGACTTCATGGCTGGTCCTGTGGGCCCAGTAATAGGCGAGGTCGGTTAGGACAAATGCACCAATCCAGACGATGACGCCCGCAGAAAACTCCCATGTACGCCAGCTTTCCGTGAAATGGAAGACGGCCGTATAAGCTCCCACGGTGAGGGCTTTGGCGAACAAGCCGCTGCTTTGGTCCATAATGCCACACCCGATGTTGGCCAGTGTGTCTCCCAATCGGTAAAGGCGAAGCCCCTTCCATTGATCCCAGATCACCTCGAGGGCAATCAAGCCGAAAAAGATCGGAATGGACAGGACAATGAGGTTCATGCTTCAAAGTAACGCTCCTTTACTGCACCCCATGCTGTCCGGGGCGTGGNCATCGCTTACCTTTGCCTCCCATTGGAGAGATGGCAGAGTGGTCGATTGCGGCGGTCTTGAAAACCGCTGTACCGCAAGGTACCGGGGGTTCGAATCCCTCTCTCTCCGCAATGCTCCTCAAGGCAGGAGCCGGGACGGGTCCACGTCCCGAAGCAAGGCACAGTGGTCGGTTCGACCGAACCAGCGCATCCGACGGCGGGCGATGACACGGTAGCCCCAGTCTCGCCATGACTTAGGGAGGGTTTTGAATGCCCACAATCCGCGCCAAGGCCAGTTCAAGTGTGCCGCGACGGCAATCGCGGCATCTGAGGCTTCAAGAACAGGTTGATCTGGGGTATACCAGAGAATGGAGTCCGTGTGATGGGCCCACTCTGTGGTGCGGAGCAGTTGCTTTGCCGTGGTCGAATTCAAGGGGGCAAACTGGATGAGGGGGTGGCGCTCGTTGTCGAGAATCCACAACACCGATTGGTTGCACAGCACACACTCCCCGTCAAAAAAGAGAATGGGATTGGATGTTTGCGAAGACGGCGTCATGGTTGACAAGTTCGGTTGTATCGGGGAGTCCTCCACTCCCCTATCTTCGCGCGCCCGGAGAAGTGCCAGAGTGGTCGAATGGGCCTGACTCGAAATCAGGTGTGCCCGTCAGGGTACCGGGGGTTCGAATCCCTCCTTCTCCGCAAAGCCCGAGCTCAACAGCTCGGGCTTTTTCGCGCCCCATTCTAAACCTTGTTCCGAGTACACATGCTTCACAATGTCAATGTGTTGTGTGAATGATGGCCACCAAGGAAAGGAGCAGGTTGGGCCTCAAGGATTTGCTTGGTTCCATGACCATTGGAATTCTCACCGAGATGAAACCATCGGAGAGTCGGGTGAGCATGTCGCCAGCTATCGCATTTGAATTGACCCCCACCAACATACCAGGGGCGGTCCCCTAAACGTCCACGCTTGCGTTGACGAATGTGACATGACCTGATGTGACCGTGTTCGCTGAGAAGGGTGGCAAACCGCGTGCAAAGACGACCCTACCTTGTTCAAAGGGCTCAACATCTGTGGAGGAGACATTGTCTACGTTGCATTGGAGTTGGCCTTTGCAGAAGCTTGCCCCCTGTGCCAGCAGCGAAGGGTCGTATCTTGTAAGGATGAAGATTTCTGCCTGTCTTGCGACCATTGCCTTTGTGGTGTTGGGCTGTTTGCCTTCTGTTCAAGCACAGGAACAACCTGGTCGGGTGCTGATGATTGGCATCGATGGAGTTCGGTCCGATGCCTTACAAGTGGCGATCACGCCCAACCTAGACGCGTTGATTGCAGGCGGCCTCTTCTCCCCTGACGCCCTCAATGACGACATTACAATCAGCGGTCCGGGCTGGTCGGCCATCCATTGTGGCGTCCGTTCGGGAAAGCACAACGTGGTGGACAACAGCTTCGGAGGGCAGAATTACTTCCAGTATCCTGGGTGGTTGGCCAGGGTGGAGTCTGCGCATCCAGATTGGAACACGCTGTCCGTCAGCCAGTGGTCGCCCATCAACAATCAGATCGTGGGGAATTCGGCGGATGTTGTGGTCAACCCGTCCTCGGCTGCCCAGGCTGCTTCGGCTGTCGTGGATGCACTAATGACGGGAGACCCGCGTGCCATTTTTGTGCACTTGGACGACCCGGACTATGCCGGACACGCCAATGGCTTCTCTCCGTTTGTGTTTCCCTACCTCGATGCCATCGAAGCCATGGACGTTCAGGTGGGTCTGATGATGGACGCGCTGCAGGCGCGCCCAAACTTCCAGTCGGAGGATTGGTTGATTCTGGTCACCACCGACCATGGAGGCATTGGCACCACGCATGGCGGGAACAGCATGGAAGAGCGGCGGGTGTTTGTCATCGCCTCGGGTGAGTCAGTGGCGCCCCAGCTCATCGAACGGGACACTTTGGAGGTGCTTGGTGATGCAGTGAACTGTCTTGGAGAAGCCCCCTCCCTCTTCTTCAATGGCAATGCGCAAGCGGCGGTGCCCGCTTCACCTGACTTCTCCGTGGGCGTCGATCAGGACTTTACCATCGAATGCCGCGTCAAGACCACCCAAGCGGCGGACGTGTCCATGGTGGGCAACAAAGATTGGAATTCCGGTTTTAACCCCGGCTGGGTGTTCTCCTTCACATATCCCTCCGGCCCAGGATGGCGGGTCAATGTCGGCGATGGGAGCAGCCGCGTGGACCTCGATGGCCCTCCCATTGCCGATGGCCAATGGCACACGTTGTCTTGCTCCTTTGATCGGGACGGCATGATGCGGATGTACACCGATGGCGGGTGGAGTGCGGAAGCGTCCATCGCAGGCCTAGGAGACCTCGATGTCGGCGGTCTGTTCTTCGGGGCGGATGCTCTCGGGGGCTATGGTATGGAGGGTGTGGTGGCGGAGGTCCGGTTCTGGGATGCAGTCCTGGAGCCTGAGGTCTTGTCCGATTGGCATTGTGTGCCTTTGAACCCGGACCACCCCAATGCCGGAAATTTGCGTGGACATTGGCGCATGGATGAAGGATTGGGTGCCACGCTGTTGGACGCATCCGGCAATGGCCACGATGCGCTTCAGTCTGGCGGGGTTTGGCAAGAAGACGTTGCTACGGTGGTGTGGGACTACAGTGCTACACCCCGTTTGGTTGATGTGCCAGTGATGGCGCTGGCCCACCTCTGCATCGACTTGGAACCAGAATGGAATCTGGATGGCCAACCCCTCTTGGGTACTTGCTACGCTCAGACGACCGATTCATGCCCCGAAGACCTCGATGGAGATGGGCTGGTGACTGTGGCCGACCTTTTGATGGTACTGGGGGCATTCGGTCAGTCATGTGCCGAATGACGCTTCAATGCTTGAAATCTCAACAGACATGAGACCCCTTTTCCTCCTTTTGGCCGTTCTGGGAGCTTCCCATGCCCTGTCTGCCCAGACGTGGAATTTGGTGTGGAATGACGAGTTCAACGGGACCGCCATCGACAATACGAAATGGGGGTATGACATTGGAACAGGCGCAGCTCAAGGCCTCTGGGGCTGGGGCAATGGTGAGCTGCAGTATTACACTGACGGCGCGGACAACGCGTCCGTTTTGGGAGGCAGCCTCGTGATCACTGCCCGCCAAGAGAATTTCGCAGGCAGCAATTACCCCTCCGCGCGGAGGGTGACCCGCGACAAATTCAGCCAGACCTACGGCAAGTGGGAGGCACGGATTGATTTGCCCACGGGGCAAGGCATTTGGCCTGCGTTCTGGATGTTGCGAGAAAACAACCCTTGGCCCGGCGAGATCGACATCATGGAGGTGGTTGGTCACTTGCCCGGAAACTGCCACGGCACCGCTCATTGGGGCGAGGTGGGCAATGTCCAAAGTTCTGGGGGCGTCATCACCGCCCCGGACTGGACTACGGACTTCCACACCTACACCGTCGAATGGTGGCCGGACCACATCCGTTGGTCCGTGGACGGTCAGGTCTACTTCGAATTGGACCGCACTCAAGTCACCCCCGCCGACCCGTGGCTCTTCGCCGAGGACTACCATATGCTGCTGAATGTGGCCGTCGGTGGCAGCTGGCCGGGATCGCCTGACGCCTCGACAGTGTTCCCGCAGGAGATGTGGGTCGATTGGGTGCGCGTCTACGAGCATGTGCCGGAGCCCCAGCCGGTCACGTTCAGGGTCGACCTGTCCCAACAGTCCCTCGGTTCGGCGGACGAGGTCTATGTCACCGGCTCCTTCGACGATTGGGCCGGAAGCCAACACGCACTGCAGAGTCTGGGCAACGGAATCTGGTCCACGACGTTGGATCTGCCCCAAGGCATCCACGAGTACAAGTTCACGATCAACGGGTGGGGCGGTAGCCAGGAGTGGTTCACGCCCGGCGACGAGGGCACACTCACGAGTTACGGCGACAACGACACCTATGTGAACCGGTATGTTGACGTCGGTTGGCAAGGCCTCCAGACGGATGCCGACTGTTTCTCGTCCCCGGAAGGTT
>NYTZ01000030.1 GCA_002683735.1 Flavobacteriales bacterium | reverse complement strand
AAGGTCGACCGTGAGTTTCGTGTCACAATGAGAGCAGCACGGATAAGCAGTGATAAGAGAGTCAAAGGAGCGTCGCTGGACCGCCTCACGGTGATTATTCGCCTGGAGTCGATCTGGGTCACGTTCTGCTCGTGACAGAAATCGATTTATCAGGGTCGAGTCCGCGTTGCCCGCTACTTGATCTCTTGTTGGATCATTTCGGATCTCTTGGTATTTTTGCTCTTGCTGCAGGAAGAACTGAGTTCGACGCTCGAGCTGTTGTGCTCGTTGTGCGCTCGCGTTTTCACGGAGCAGTCGCTGTGCATGTTCGTTGAGAAGAACATCGTCGTACAGGTCATTTTCGTTCTGTTCTTCATCTTCACCTTGATAGTCAACACCATGCTGTCGCTGGTCCTCTCGCGAGGCCAGGATAGCGTCCACATGATCTGCAGCTTCCTTGTTGAGACGCTGGATCTCAGCACTGCGTTCAGTATGGATCCTTGCAATCTCCTCAGCATAAGCTGAATCTCCGATGATCCTGATCCTGGATGCAATCTCTTCATTTGCGTCACGTGCCAAAGCTTCACGGTCTTGCTCAAGACGCTTTTGGAGTTTTGTAGTTTCCTCGATGATCGGCCTCATGTTTACTTCATGTAGGTCTCTGCTTCGCTTCGAGGCATTTCTTTCGTCATAGACACTCTCAGCGTTCTGCTCTCGTGCGGTCTCCGTGTTCTCAGCAGCTAACCGAAGAGATGCCTCTGTGGCCTCCATTCCGCGAACTCTCTCGAGATTCAGGGAGGAGTGACGCTGCTGATTTGACAAAGCTTCCGAGATGCACTGAGAGCACTCTGTCGCTCCTGGCCAACTCCACGGACTCTGATCTTGATCAACATCAGTGGATCGGCATTTCCTGCACCTGTAAAGAGCCTGATCCTCTCGCGCGGATTGGGCCAGTGTGTCCAGACGCTGTTCATTTGTCCGTGTTGCACGAAAAAGACATTTGTCTCGGCTTCTGTCAAAGACTTCTCTTATATACTTCACGTCGACACGGTTAGGAAAGAGAATGACACCATTCTTCGAACGGTAGGCTTCTCCGCCATCCTTAATGAACTGGTAGATATCAATGTCGATCAGAACATCGTACTCCTTGAGATGACTGATGGTCGTGCCGCCAACGCCCGGAGGAACGGTGGCAGCGTGGACTTCACTACGAGGATTTCGACCTCGATCGAAGCCTGGAAGACCACCTGGCCATAAGCCGTTTGTCCGTCGATCTTTGCTGATGATAGACCTGTAGTTGCGAAACCTCGTCGCATGAAGACAGTGCTTCGGGCAGTTCTCGAGAGTGAGCCTTTCGCAAGTCTTACTCAGGTCAACTCCAGAGCCCTCAAAGTGACCCTGGTTGGCACGGATCATCACTCTCGTGATGCCATCGTTCTTCACGACCTTCGCGTCGAAGCGACCCTTCTCTGAATACTTGATGACCTCACCGATCAACTTGAAGGTCGGTGGATGATCCCTTGGAGGAATGAAGTCCGACATAAGAAAGTCAAGATCCACCCAGCCTTCATTACCTTCAAGCTGAAGGCGATACTTCGTCGCTTCTACAGTACCTCTCAAATGGCCCGTCATGAACCTTGATAAGCCATAATGAGGTGATCCTGGTCTCCAGCTCACGATGTCCTGTCTTGGTTGACGAACAGCAGGATCAATCAGGAGTTCGAATTCCTCAAGGTGATGCGGATACTGCTCAAGTTGCATCACTGTCCAGCGTCTTGTCCAGCATTCCTTTTGATCTGGACTGTTAATCTTGATCCACTCGCGATCGAGGATCCGTTGATTAACGTCCTTCCAGTCTTGCGTCTGCAACCCTGGCCTCGACATAGCTCTTGACAAGAAGCCTCTCGCGAGGCTGTGGCAATGTGAATTGCAAAATCGCAGCGTGGCATAGACCAACGTTTGAGCCACACAGCTACAAGATTCACACATGCAGGTGTTGCCAAAGAGCACGGCGCAAGGGAGAGCAAGCAAGATGAGCGCTGAACATCGTGAACAGTTAGCCTACATTGAATCCGAATCTTTATCCGCTAGGTGTCCCCTTCGGCGTGTAAGAAGGTAGTGGCCGTATAAGCCGCTCGCGCGGCAGGCCCGATGGCTCCTAAGACCGAATGTCTCAGCAGTTACAGAAGACCTGATTGATGAGACTGCCGACATAAGGACTAGAGAGCCGTAGTGGTTTCGCAGAGGCCTGGGGAGATCAAAACAATGAATGTAAGTCTCCTATGGCCTGTGCGACGAGGGGTGCACCAGCAGGACACCAGTGTATGTGGTCAACCATAAGGCTGTGTATGGAATGACCGTNCACCACTCGCGTGATTGAAAACATAGTGGTTGTGCAGCCGTACAGCAAGGAAACATGCCAGACCCATATGGTGAATCCCAAGTCGTCCGCCAGTGGCAGCGCCCAACTCAGAGGGAGGACGCCTTCAGAGACACAGAGGGATCCTGTGCTGTCTTCCGGAGGACCTCAAGACACAGTGGAAATCACCAAAGTCCGGANAGTGGTNTTGGAAAGTGGCTTACCGATCAACATGTACAATCCGACAGTGCAGTTGACACGAAGACAGCTTCGTCGTTTACGGCTTCGTCACACTGTCACACGTTGAAAGATTGGTTCATCATACAGGTGACGGACTTGGCCCTTCGGCATGGAGAGCCGCAAACACCAGATGTGGGGCGCAGAAACACGCAAGCCGTCACGGACTGGCACTATCACTGACCGACACTCACCAGTGAAGATNCTCNACAGAGTTTGGGTGGTGGCGGCAGGTGACAGACCCATGGGATGACCAATGTGTACTATTATTCGACGAGAACTATGGTGAGAAGAATCCTGCCGATATTCTTGTTCGANCAAGANTTTACAGATAACGATATGAACCTCTCGCGAGGTACCATGAAACNGGTCCCTCAGGACAGGAGATATACGAAGAATATTGACCAGNGTGGTGAGGACCAGAGGTTTATCAAGCAGCATTTGCTGGAACCCCACTCANANTGATTCTGTACTGGTCAAGTACACGCAGGTCTACTATGAGCGGCTGCTACAGATAGTAGATGTGAACGTCTGCAGGATGCAGACGCTAATTTCTTCGAAATCTATATTTCCTCAACATAGCCTCCATCGTCAATGTTGTACACGAAGCAATGTGAGTAAAGAACAAGCTGTATATCCTTGTACATTGGAACCGCAAGAAAGGTTTCNACAAGACTNGNNTCCTTGACATTACGAACGAGCCANGAAGCCAAGTAGGCCTTATGTTTGAACAGACTGCGAAATGGAGGATGTTCATCTATAGTTCGCAGCACACCCGTAGAAACAGCCTTGCACAAGGCTTCAGGTTTTGCGCTGTTCTTCGTCAAGCAGTCAGCTAAGCAATGCTCTGTCCTCACATGTGCAAGATCGTCAATATTTCCAGAGCTACTTTCCTTACGCAACATCTGAATCATATGTATCGTTTCCTTCTGTTCCGGCAGATGTGTAGTGCTGGCGGTTGTCACAAGATTGTTGGCATCAGTCCTCATGTGCAAATCAGCTGCTTCTCCGCTGATGTCTGCCCAGAGTCCCCGAAGGAATTGACAAGTTCCGAAACACTTCATGAAAGAGTAAAGCTCAGAAACAGTAGTTGAAAGAACTGTTCTCTTTATCTTTTGTGATTCGTAGTCAATCAGGGAACCTCTGGTATCTGCAGACCGCTCGCGCGGTGCCGCGAGGAAGACTGTCTGTCCTCTCTGCGAACTTCCGTCCGCGTTGTTCCTGTAAGCCGCATCAGGAATTCCCAGAATCCTAGAAGGTCTTCCTGGTACCTTGATGTTGTGAAAGCGAAGAACAACAGGGGAGGAACGGACCGTTCGCACGGCCTTGTTCAAAGCGCGAACATCACCTATGGTCGGTTTAGCAGCAGCTGAAGCACAACGAGAGAAAGAGTATGCGATGTGGAACTGGGTTCTTGACTGCAACCAGTTCAGTTGTCCCANCACTGACCTATANCTAGTGTGCATGGTNGCATCNCACTGNATNTTNTCCTTCAAGGATTTGTCAAAAGTCACCTCGGTCANTTCTTCTATGCATCTCGTTTGATCGACNTCCAACACCTTGTCCTTCCACCTAACACGCTGTCCCGTGAACATAACATCGTTGGTGTCCAAACTTCCAATCTGAAATTCCTTGGTCAGTGACTCTTCCAGAAGTTTGCAACACTCGCGTGTTCCAGTGAAAAACAGGTCGTCAACATGAATGCAGAGAACACCGATGACTTCCTTGTTNTTGGANTTNGANCCAGTCACAGGGTCCAGGAGATAGTCAGTCACNCTGTCNAACATCTCCGTTGTGTCTGGACGAGTTCCTAAAACNTCAGCAATCCTTTCTGCCTCTGTCTTCGGACGCTCTCGCGTCAAGTAGGATTGCTGTCGTTGAGTTGAACCTGTGTTGCCCTTATCCTTATACATGACATAGCAACAGCGATCCGCCCGNGTAGGTTTAAAACCGATCTTTAGAACTGAAGAGTCCAAACGAATCCACCANCGACGTGGTGCATCGTTCAGACCATATGCAGGTCTCTTCAGTCGTGCACCAATGTACGGCGGGTGTCCACACTCCGGCGGGAGTTGACAGACAACATCNCGAACAGAGTCAAACTCAACACCTTGAAGGAAGGCTGTCTTCAGGTCAATGTGGTGAAAATCCCATTGGTTATTCGCAATCATTTGACACGTCAGGCGGAAACCCGGTCTTGTTGTGGTTGGACTGTCTGTTTGTTGGGAGTCCTTTTGCCTATCTTGAAAGCCTCTGAGCACCCAACGAGCCTTAGTCTTTTGGAATGTTCCATCCTTGTTTCTTTTGACTGTCAAGACCCATCGACCAGTTACATAGTTCTTGACCTTGTGTTTCCGCATGTCCACAAGTTCATACACATCGTTCTCTAGCCAGCTCTTACACTCATCCACCTTGGCTTGGTGGAATTGTTTCGCATAATTGCGCTTATCGCCCATAGTGGCCTCTCGACGCGCACGTGACTTGGCTGTCGCGCGCGAGGGAATGGCCTTAAAGGCGTAAGGCAAATGGAGCTTGTCTTCATCAAGCATTTCCTCCAACCACTCGCGTGGATCCAGAGGACAGGCCTGACAGCTCCAGTTGAGTTCCTGGCAAAAGAAGGTTTGGAAAGTGCGTGGATGTATTTCAGGTTCATTTACATCCAGGAGACCGGAGGGATCCCTGGGGAAAGAGAAGGAACCTGTAACCGCGCAACAGCGAGATGTCTCATCAAGCTTCTTCCACTCGTCCGAATCGACGTCAACGACCAGATCGTCTGCATGAGCAGACATGAGCGAAGGTTCTATATAGTACTCTTCGCCTTCTTCTTCTTCCTCAGTAGAGGGTTCTTCCTGTGGAGCAGGTTGATTTGATGAAGAAGCTGTTGGATCCGTCTCCTCATCATCGTGACCTCTCTTCTTCTTCTTTCTAGCTGGTCTCTGTGATCTTGGGAGTTTGCGCAGGCGATTGGGCGAGACCTTTGGTTCAGGTCCTGAAGGAGGAGTATCGGTGTCAAGTCGCTTTCTTTTGTGATCCTCATCTTCATCCTGAGTCTCCGTATCATCGTCCGTGTTGGTACGAATGTCAAAATGTTCAGGTTCCCTGTCAGATTGAGGATCATCACGACTGCGAGATCTCTCACGGAGTCTCGGTGCCTCATCATCCCTGCTACGAGATCTCTCTCTAGCTCTTGGTTGTTCGTCGTCTCGACTCTTCGACCTCTCGCGAGGTTGAGGATCGTCTCTGCTCTTAGATCTCTCACGAGGATTTACCCGAGGACTGTTAGAACTGTCTCGGGTAGGTTGAACATCATCTCTGCTCTTCGACCTCTCACGAGGTTGTGAGTCGTCGTCACGACTCTTAGATCTCTCACGAGGTAACTCTCTCTCCGAAGGTCCATGATCATGGCTCCGTGATCGCTCTCTGGGTCCGCGTGTAGGAGGTCTACCGCGCTGTGGTTGAGGTAAACCCGGAGGAGGCTGAGGAGCCCATGGAGTTGGAGTTGGAAGAGAAGGGATGGTGTACGGATTCTCCGGAGGTCCAAGAGGAGCCGCTCCAGTAGAGGTTGAAGAAGGAGCAACAACAACATCGTCCGGATGACCAACAGGAAGTTCTTCTTGATCCATCGGTTCGGTTTCGTCCATTGGTTGAACTGGTGGAAGTGACTGCTCAGTGGCAGTCCTTGTTGGCGGTTCCACCGGTTGATCGCCGTCCGCATGCAAAGGAAAGGTTGAAGGAGGAATCGGATTGTGCGGCACGCTTGGATCGTCCAGCGGTGGAAAAGCAGATGGAGCAGGCAGGACATCCGGTGTCCTGGACTTAGCTGTCTCCTCCCAGAAGACCAGTATACTCCACGCTCGTGGATCGAAACTGGACTCCGTAGATAGAAGAGAAGAAAGCATTGCGATCGATACCTGCTTCACCTTGTCAGTCTTTTTCCACATAACAACACACGCATTATCCGTCACGGAATAGACTGACAGATTTTCACCTAGTGTTCCTCTCAAGACAATGCAATAGTTGAAATGTTGCATTGGGAAGTAGTGCGAGCGCATGTGTCGGGCGAGTTTTGCAAGGTTGTGATCAGACTTTGTCTCTGAGTAATGCAAGCATCTCTCAGAGCCCTTGGGCAGAGCATTAACACGATTCATCAGAAGCTTGCATTTCTCATCATACACCGGCACGGGTGCCACCCGTTGTTGGACGGCAAGACAGTCGCTCGCGCGACTAAGACAACACTCCGCCGTCACGTCCGAACAGCTCCACTCTGCTAAGGACCTGGTTTCATCGAGAGAAAGGTCAGCCAGGTCAAGAAGATCTGTAAGGAGAGATGTGTGTTTTGGCGAAGTGGCCGGTCTTGAATAGTTGTTCAAGAAGGAGTCGATTAGTTTTGCCAACTTCCGGCAAAAAGGCATTGGATAGATCTGTGACAAGGCAGCACGATCTCCATAGCCTGCCACACTCTTCTCTATCTTCTGGTGCTGATGGACCTCAGTTCCAGTTTCCATATTTGGACAGCGACGAAAAATCGGGTCCAGAGCACCAGATGGAAAGTTGTGCATGAGAGTGACAGCCTTTTGATAGTAGAGATCAGAGGCTGGATCTTTCATTCCGAAGGCACACATATTCAGGGTGTCCCAGGTTACGCCCTCGCACGAGGACAGTTTGATCATGCCCGGAACCTTTGTCCACATCCTGGATGTTTGTGGATTCTCAATGATGAAGTAACGTCCTTTACTGATTTGGTACAAAGCAACCTGAATACAGAAATGCACCATCGGGAGATCTCTCTTCTGATTCTGGATCTGTTTCCACTCAGGAGCTGTACTGCAGAACATGCTGTTCCATGCTGTACATTTTGGAGCCATATAAACAACTTTTGGTTCCTGTGTTGTGATCTTTTTCCAAGCCTGTCTCTGTCCTTCTCTTGTATTCAGATCAAAACCGGTTCTCAGATCAACTGGGTCACCTGTATTGAGGCCCTGAGATGACGCGCACGCGCTCAGACGGGCAGATCCGGAGAAGAGTTCAAGCATGTCAAGCTTCTCCGAGCTCTGGCACACCTGCCAAAGCATGAGTGCCACAGGGTCTTCATCACAGAAAACTGCATCAGCCTTATCTGAAGGATACCGCTGTTTGCCTGTGACTCTCTTCTTACCGATCACAAAAGGTCTTCCCTTGCTGTCTAGGATTGTATCGTCTTTCTTCTCTGGGTCCTGTTCGAGAGGCAGAGTCACATCATGCCAATGGTCCTTGTCCAGTCGGACCTTGGTCACATTTATCTGTCGCACCTCCTTCTTGTCATCGATGCCAAGCATGGGAGGATTTACCGACGTGACTCGACCTCGAACCCATTCGCCTTGGTCCTTGATTTTAGACTTGTCCTTCTTCCAGAAGAAGACCCGGTCACCTACAGAGAAAGGTCCCTGTGAGCACTTCATGTTACGAGCTATGTCCGTCTGAAGGTCCTTCATTTGTCTAGCCTCTAGATGCGCTTGCATAGCAAGCCTCCTTAACAGACGCTCGCGCGTCTCACCAGCAGGAACATCAGTGGTAAGTTGTTCAGGACTCGCTGTCTCGAGATCAAAAGTAGGTACAGGGGACCTACCAAATGCGATTTCAAGAGGTGTTTTACCACTGATCATCAGTTGGTTGTTCCTGGCCCAGCAGGCGACACGACACAGTTGTTTGACTGTCACTCGCAGTGTTTTCTGACCGTCCTTAACAGGTGTTGAAACAAGTTCTGGTTCATTCACAACCGACTTACACAGAAGTTTGAACTGCTTCTTGAAAAGTCGTACTGCGGTCTCTGCACGATTTGGCCAAGGAGTTCGATCTCCTGTTGGAAGTTTCTTCACATCCTGGGATTTCCAGAAGGATTCCCAAACAGGAGTGAAGAAGGCCATGTCCGCGCACGCGGTCTTGATCTTCACTTGATGGTTGTCCATCCATTCTCTGATGGCTTCTTGGGTTTCTTCATGTTCAAGATTTGCCACCGGTCGTGCCCATAAGAGATTAGAGGCACCGTCGAGAATCAGGAATATGTGATACTTCTTTCCTGAAAGTTCGACCTCACAATGGTCCATGAAGACAAGATCACCGAGAGCGTCCGCTCGAAGGCCGCTCACGCGTGCCCGGACAGGAGCAGCGACACTTTCCATGCAGGTTCGACATTTCTTCACGACTTCATCATACTTCTGGTAGATGCTCTCTGGGAGCTTCAACGCAGAAGTGCGTCGACGGAACTGAGCCGTCGACATGTGGTAATGCTTGAGATGAAGTTTCAGAAGTTCCGTTTGGTTTTCCAGTTTTTCATGAAGCTTCTTGAGGTTGGCCGGAAGGACGTCTTTCTTGGTCGAGACGTCTTTGTTATCTTCCGGTCCGGAAGTCTTCTTCACATTTGAACTAGCTCTCTTCTCTGAGGTCTTTTCTTTAGCAACTGTTTCACTGCTTGCCGCGAGGGCGACAGCATCACTACCG
>NYTZ01000029.1 GCA_002683735.1 Flavobacteriales bacterium | reverse complement strand
CCTCCGGCCCAGATGGGGTCGTCGCCGACTGAAGCCGGACGGGAGGTCATGATGAGGTCGCCGTTGGGTTGCAGGTAGGCGGTGTTGCCCGGTCGGCGCGCTGGATCGAGGGCCCAGTCGTGCACCACTTCACCGCACGCATTTAGCAGCATGGCGCGGTTCTGGTTGTGTGGGTAGATGAGGGTGTAGCCTTCGGTGTAGAGGGTGGGGTCGTAGGCAATGGTGCCCACGGTGTTTTGGGCCAACAGGGTGCTGCAGGTCACCAGCGTGGCGAATAAGGCGAGGAGTTGGAGGCGCATGGAGAGAAGATGAATTCGAGTGCAAGATCGTCAGTGGGCGATGAGAATGCGACGTGGCGTTCCGAAGGGGCGTCCCTCTGCATCGCTGAGTATCAACCAATAGAGTCCATTGGACATGTCGGTGACGGGGATTCGGTGTTGCCGAGCCACGTCAGAAATCGTCTGGATGAGTCGGCCGGTGGCATCCCGCAGGGTGCAGCGCACCGGGCGTGTTGCGTCCACGTTCAAGGTGGCCGAGGCGGGGTTCGGACCGACGCGGAAGACCAAGTCGTGTTGCTGCACGTCATGGGTCGTGGTGTCGATTGGAGCCGGGTAGAGTTCGCATTCCAGCGGCAGGGGGTTGTTTTCGACAACGGGGCCCGGGGTTAGTTCCCGTCCGGCCAACCCCGGGTAGTCCGAGGCATAGCGGTAGGCACGGAACGTGCTGTTGCCGAAGGGGGTATCGCCTTGGTTGATGGCTCCGAATTGGTTGTAGGCGGTGACATATTCCCAGACAAGGTTCCCATCTCCGGTGATTTCGAAAAGGTGGCCGGGATTGCCCTCGCAGATCAGGGTGTTGCCGTTGGGCATGCGCTGGGCACCGCTGATGTTGGGGCTGTGGAAATCGATTGTGGGGTTTTCCGGCCAGCTCCAGTCCAGTTCCGCCGGGCCAAAGGGGGTGCTACCCTGGGGAAGGACATAGCTTTCCAAGGCTGCATCCCAGGGAAGGGTCAGTTCGTCCACCGTGCTCGCATTGCCGCCGGGACGGCCGTTGCCGTTGTTGTACAGCAATACCGTGACTTCCGGGTCGCCGCCAAGGGCCGTCGGGCCGTCCTCCAGAATCCAATGCGCATCGTGCTGTTCGAACAGCTGGCGGTCGGCTGCGGTTCCGCGGCCGTATGCCACAGGGTTCCCCCAGCGGTACAGCAAGTCTCCATCTGGACCTTTGGCCTCCTCCGAGGAAACCCCGTGGTCGAGGATGTAGAATTCGTTCCAGTTGCGGGAATTCAAGATGAGCTGGTCCAGTCCGGGGTGGTAGGCTACAGCGTTGCAATGGAACCAGTCGCCCCCGCTGCTGCCGCCGGGAAATCCGCCGCCGGACACCTGTCCGTAATTCACATCGAGCCTCCGGGGATGCTCGGAAGGGGTGCCGTAGTTCGGGAGTGAAGGAGAGACGTCTTGAACGAGGTGGTCCCAAGCGTGCCATTCCCAGACAATGTCACCACCGAAATCGCCCTCGGGTGCAATCTCCAGCAACACGGGGGGCCACAGCGGCCCGTCGTCATCGCTCAATCGGCCCACGGCTTCGGCCTCTTCGGGGCTTTTGTATTCCCATGCGAGAAGGACCACGTGCCCATTGGGCAACCACGCCATGTCGTGGTGGTGGTGCAGGGTGTCGGTGGCGAGGTTGCAACTCCAAATCAGGTCTCCCTCCCAAGAGAACCGTTCGATCCGTCCCCCGATGCCGCCGCCATTGAAGACGGTGCTGGATTGGCGGCAGGTTCGCAGCAGGGAGCCGTCCTCGAGGAGGTAGGCAGATTCGCCGGCCCGGAATTCGCTGTCCCAGTGGTTCACGGTGCGGCCGCAGTTGTCGATGAGGTGGGTCCGGGTGGCACCGGTGGGGGCAACGAGGGTGTACCCATCAAAGGCGTCGGCAGTGTTGGACAGGAGTCCTACGGTCTGGGCAGGCGCGTTCCAAGCCAGAAGGGCCAAGACACCGGTCAGGCAGAGTTGCTTCACGTCGCAAAGGACGCAAGGCCGGCGCAAAAGATGGGTGACCAGGGTGACCCGGTCGTATTTTTCGCCTCCCATGGGTGTGGAGATCAAGAACAAGAAGGCATCGTTCAGCTATTTCCTGACGGACAGCTACACCGCCGGCATCCAGTTGCAGGGGACGGAAATCAAGAGTATCCGGGCGGGCAAGGCCAGCATTGTAGAGGCCTATTGCCGGTTCCAGGGCGACGAGTTCTTCATTTTCAACATGCACGTGGAGACTTATGACAATGCTGGCTACGTCACCCACGAACCCCGGCGCATCCGGAAGTTGCTGCTCAAGCGCACGGAGTTGACCAAGCTGCAGAGGAAATTGCGGGATGTCGGGGTGACTGTGGTGCCCACGCGCCTGTTCATTTCCGACAGCGGCTATGCCAAGCTGGACATCGCCGTGGCCAAGGGCAAGAAGCTCGTGGACAAACGGAATACCATCAAAGACCGCGACCAGGCGCGGGACCTCGACAGAAGAAGGGGGTGAGCCTCAGACCGCGGCGCTGGCGGTCTGCACCTGGATGCGGTATTGCTCCTGGAAGGAAGTCCAATCCCACAGGAAGTGCTGGAGGACTTCCTCCATTTGCATGAGAAACCGTGGGTTGGGGACGTTGAGGGAACGGAAGTATTCCTCCTGATGGTCGTTGAGGTTATACCCGAGGTACATGCCGCGGGCCATCGCACTCAAGGTCTTTTTGGACGGTCGATTGGAGGCCACCATCTGTTTGCGGACCTGCTCGACGCGGGCCGCAATCTGCTCAGCAGGCAAGCCGAGCTCTTTGGACAGTTCGGCGAGGATCGCCTGGGTCAGGCCCTTCTCGGAGCCGCCCTCGAAAAAGTGGGGAATGAAGTCCAGGTTGCCGGCGAGAACGACCAAAAGAAACGGAGCCGCGTCGCCCTCATCGATCAGGGGCGGGTTCTCGAAGTGCTGAGATTCCCGGATGAGGCCAGCCACGTCTGACCATGCATCTTCCACACTGTCAAGGGTCGCGTGCACGAAATGACGAGCGACGTCTTCCGTTTTCAATTTCTTTTTGCCCCAGTTGAACAGCATGGCTCAGGTTCGCTCCAAAGCTATCCGGGGTTTCGTCAGGGTTCTCCGACGGGCCTGTTGGCCGTGTCAACAGGTTTATCAACATCTTTGCGGCCCATGAGCCAAGACCCCCTCGGAACCCGCCTATACCGCTCCATCATTCGCCCCATTGCCTTTGGCATGGATCCGGAAAAGGCCCACTACCGGACGATGGGGGTCTTCGGGATCGGACTCGGGATTCCCGGTGTGGGCGGTGCTTTGCGTCACTCCATGGACCCAAGCGCGGTCCCGGAAGATGCCGTCGATGTGGCCGGTCTTACGTTTCCACACCGCGTGGGGCTCGCCGCCGGTTTCGACAAGGACGGCCGATGGCTGCACGAGCTCAAGGCCATGGGCTTCGCCTTCGTGGAAGTGGGCACCGTCACCCCCAAGCCCCAGCCGGGCAATCCCAAGCCCCGCTTGTTCCGCCTCAAGGAGGATCGGGGACTCGTGAACCGGATGGGCTTCAACAATGGCGGGCTGGACGCCTTGGTCGAACGCTTGAAGCGACGGCCGGAAGGGCTCATTGTGGGGGGCAACATCGGCCGCAACAAAGTGACGCCCAACGAGCGGTCCGCCGACGATTACCACGCGTGCTTTGTGGGGCTTCGCCCGCACGTCGACTACTTCGCCGTTAATGTCAGTTCGCCCAACACGCCCGGATTGCGGGAATTGCAGGATCGTGCTCCGCTCACGGCATTGTTGCAGCGCCTCCAGGAGCACAACCAGTCCCAGGACGTGCAACGCCCCGTGTTCCTCAAGATCGCCCCGGACCTCAGCGACGCCCAGTTGGATGACATCGTGGCTTTGGTGGCGGACACTGGCATCGATGGCGTCATCGCCACGAACACGACGATTTCAAGGGACGGCTTGAAGACACCCNGTCAGGAAGTGAAGGCGATTGGAGCCGGCGGCTTGAGTGGGGCGCCGGTGCGCCAACGTAGCACGGAAGTGGTGCGGTACCTCCGCCAACGCGGCGACTTTGCCATCATCGGAGTAGGGGGCATCGAAGATGGCGCCTCTGCCCGCGAGAAGGTGGACGCAGGAGCCGACCTCGTGCAGGTCTACAGCGGCATGGTCTACACCGGGCCGAGCATTGTGCGCGACTGCCTGTCCGGTCTGCGCTGAACCGGCGTCACCACTCGAATTCGGACCGCAGTCCGGCGCGTTGCAACCGGATGCCCTTTTCCGTTCGGTGCACCGTGGCCGCCTCGTGGTGAGCGTCGTGCTCGAGGAGCAAGGTCCACTGTTCCCGCTCTGCACACGTGAGGATGCGGTCTTTCTCCGCGACCGTCATCAAGGGCCGAGTGTCGTACCCCATGACCCAGGCGGAAGGAATGTGGGTGGTCGAAGGCAAGAGGTCCGCGGTGAACAAAGCCTTGCGATCTCCCCGTTTGATCAGCGGCAGCATCTGGCTTTCGGTGTGTCCGTCTACAAACAGCACATCGAGGTCGGGAAAACCGGGAATGGGTCCGCGGGTGTCCGTGGCGCCATCGGCCCGGGGGACGAACTGCAGTTGTCCCGAGGCTTCGATGGGGTGGATGTTCTCTGTTAGGAAGCTCGCCTTTTCCCTCGGATTGGGATCGTTGGCCCAGGCCCAATGCCGCTCTGTGCTCCAGAAGGTGGCGTTCGCAAAGGCCGGCTCGAACCGGTCCGGATCATCTTGGTGCCTACGGATGGCGCCGCCGCAGTGGTCAAAGTGCAAGTGGGTCAGAAAGACATCGGTGATGTCGTTTCGGTGGAATCCGAGGGCGTCCAGTTGCAGGTCGACGTCTTCGTTGCGCGGGGCATAATGGCCGAAGAATTTCTCGCCCTGCTTGTCGCCCATGCCGCAGTCCACCAGCATTAGCCGATTTCCATTCTCGATGAGCAGAGAGCGCAGGGCCCAGTCGCATCGGTTGCGCTCGTCGGTGGGGTGGTGCTTGGACCAGAGCGGCTTTGGTACCACGCCGAACATGGCGCCTCCATCCAGCTTGAACAATCCGTGGGTGACCGTGTGCAGGTTCATGCCACCAAGGTAGGTGTGCCCCACGGGTGCGACGTATTTTCGGCCTTTGCCGGAGCGCAACATGTCCGATTCAGCCACCCTCAGCGCCATCAGTCCCATCGATGGCCGTTACCGCCGACATACCGACCCCCTCGCCGCCTACTTTTCGGAGGCGGGCCTGATCCAGTACCGGGTCCGGGTCGAAATCGAATACCTCATCGCCCTTCACGGGGTCGGGGTTCCGCAGTTGCCCGCATTGTCGGATTCACAAGTGGAAGGGCTCCGGGCCATCTACGTTGGGTTTGGCGAGGCCGACGCGCAAGCGGTCAAGGACATTGAAAAGACCACCAACCACGACGTCAAGGCCGTCGAGTACTTCATTAAGGAAAAGTTGTCGGCCCTCGGTCTAGAAGACCGGTCCGAGTTCGTCCACTTCGGACTGACCTCCCAGGATGTCAACAACACCGCCATACCGCTGTCCATGATGGAGGCCACTGCCGATGTACTCCTTCCCTTACTGCAGGCGGCCCGCGAGGACTTGAACGCCCTTGCCGAGGAATGGAAGGAAGTACCCATGCTGGCCCGCACCCACGGTCAACCGGCCAGCCCTGTGACGTCGGGCAAGGAGTTGTCGGTCTTCGTCGAGCGCATCGATCATGCCGTGGCCCAATTCGAAGCCGTGCCTTTCGCAGCCAAGTTCGGCGGCGCCACCGGAGGCTTCAACGCCCACCACGTGGCCTACCCTGCCACGGACTGGCATGCCTTCGCCGACCGTTTCGTCTCAGAGGAGTTGGGCTTGCACCGCAGCCACCCGACCACGCAGATCGAGCACTACGATTACCTCGCCGCGTGGTGCCACGCCTTGGAGCGGATCCACACCATACTCATCGACCTCGACCGCGATATCTGGCACTACATCAGCCTCGACTACTTCAAGCAGCGCGTCGTGGAGGGGGAAGTCGGTTCTTCGGCCATGCCCCACAAGGTCAACCCGATCGACTTCGAGAATTCCGAGGGCAACCTCGGGGTGGCCAACGCCTTGCTCGTCCACCTCGCTGCCAAGCTGCCCATCAGTCGCCTCCAGCGGGACCTGACCGACAGCACGGTCCTCCGCAACGTCGGGGTGCCGGTGGGCCACAGCGTGATCGCATTGAAGTCCCTTCGCAAAGGATTGGGCAAGCTCGTGCTCAATGAGGCCCGCATTGCGGAAGACCTCGAGGCCCAGTGGGCCGTGGTGGCGGAAGCCATCCAGACCATCCTGCGCCGGGAGGGCGTCGAGAAGCCCTACGAATTACTCAAGGCCCTCACCCGTGGAAAGGACGGCATCGATGCGGCGTCCATCGCGGAGTTCATTGGCGGACTTCCGGTGACGGAGGTCGTCAAGGCGGAGCTCGTGGCCATCACCCCGCACAACTACATCGGCACGACCGGCGCATGAGGCGGTTCGGCGACCTGTTCAAACTCGTCCTCCGCTACCGCCTGAATCTGGCGGGCAACATCGCGTTCAACGCCTTGGGGTCCGTCCTGTCGCTGTTCACCTTTCTGGCCATCGTGCCCTTCTTGCGGATTCTCTTCCGCTCGGGGAGTGCTGCGCCGGCACCGGCTGCCGAAAACAGCGGCCATGCCGATGACCTGTTCGCCCGTTTGTCCGCTTTCCTCGATGCTTTTGTAGCGGCCCAAGGGGCAGAGAGGGCGCTCTTTGTCATGTGCGGTGCCATCGCGGTCCTCGCGCTGGTCAAGAACCTTGTCACCTACCTGAGTTTTTACAGCCTTTCCACGATTCGAACCGGGGTGGCGCGCGACCTCAGGGGCCAACTTTTTGACCGGATACTCTCGCTCCCCGTGGGCTACTTCACCGAGCAGCGCAAGGGCGACCTGATCAGCCGCATGACCAATGACCTGATGGAGGTTGAATTCAGTGTCATCGGGACGTTGGAGGTGCTGTTCAAAGCGCCGATCATGATCCTGCTGTCGCTCATCACGCTGTTTGCCATCAGTTGGGAGCTGACGCTGTTTGCTTTGGTGTTCATGCCGGTCGCCGGATTCCTCATCTCTCGGATTGCCACGGCCTTGCGTGGTGCGGCCGGGCGGGGCAAGGAGCGGCTCGGCGCACTCATTAGTCGGCTGGAGGAGACGCTGGGGGCCATGATGGTGGTCAAGGCGTTTGATGCGTCGCCCCGGTTTCGCGACCGCTTTGCCGAGCACAACGAGGGCTACTTCCGGCTGATGCGGAAGCTTTACAAGCGCGAATACCTCAGCTCGCCGGTGAGCGAGTTCGTGTCGATGACCGTTATCGCCGTCCTGTTGGGCGTTGGTGGGCGGCTGGTGTTGCGTGGAGAAGGGCTCGAGGGAGAGCTGTTCATCGGCTACCTCGTGGTATTCAGTCAAATCATCCCGCCTGCGCGGTCGCTGAGCGACGCCCTGTTCAAGGTACAGAAGGGGGCCGCCTCCCTCGACCGACTCGATGAGGTGCTCCAAGCGGAGATGACAGTTCAGGAGCCCGAGGCGCCTGTGCCGTTTGAATTCGAACGGTCCATTGCGTTGGAGGCGGTGCATTTTCGCTATGCAGGGGCACCGACGGCTGCCCTGGACGGGTTCAGCCTCGAGATTGCCAAAGGGGAGACCGTGGCGCTCGTTGGCGCTTCCGGGAGTGGAAAGACCACGGTGGCACGTTTGCTGTTGCGTCTGTACGATCCGGATGCNGGCACGGTGACGGTCGACGGGACGGATGTGCGGGGACTGAANACGGGCGACCTCCGCCGCCACATCGGTTTTGTGACCCAGGATCCGCTGCTGTTCAACGATACGGTGGACGCCAACATCGCCCTCTTCGATCCGAACCCGGACGCCGATCGGATTGCGGCCGTGAGCGAGGTGGCCCACGCCCGGGAATTCATCGANCAGCTTCCGGAAGGCGGTCGCACGCCCATTGGTGACGGCGGGGGACGTTTGTCCGGTGGACAAAGGCAGCGGCTGGCCATCGCAAGGGCCCTCTATCACGATCCGCCAATTCTGGTGCTCGACGAAGCGACCAGTGCGCTGGATGCCGGAGGCGAACGGATGGTCCAGGCGGCCATCGAGCGGGTCATGGAGGGAAGGACGGCTGTGGTCATTGCCCACCGGCTGTCCACGGTGCGCCGAGCGAACCGCATTGTCGTCATGGCGCAGGGCCGCATCAGCGAGATGGGCACGCACGAAGAGTTGATGGCCCTCGGTGGCGCTTACCATGGCATGGTGGCCCTGCAGCAACTCGAAGGGTAACCTCTGGCACGGTGGAGTCGCTCCGGTGCCGCTAATTTTCGGGTCATGAAGCCGCGCCGTCCTCTTTTGCTCAACATNCTCAGCAACCGTTGCCCGGCGTGTCGGGAGGGGCGCTTGTTCGCGGTGCGCAACCCCTTCCTTCCCAAAACGATGAACACTATGCACGTCGCCTGTCCGAACTGTGGTGCCGATTTCGCGCGCGAGCCTGGGTTCTATTTCGGGGCGGCATATGTGAGTTATGCGCTGACGGTGGCCTTGTGGGTGGCCGTTTTGTTGGCCTTGTATACGTTTGGGGCCGTGGGGTGGATCGCGTTCACCGGGTTCTTTGACCAACCTGAGATGTTCCTCACCTGCGGCGTCGTGACCCTGGTGCTGATGTTGCCGCTGCTTCAGCGGTTGAGCCGGTCGATCTGGATTCACATGTTTCTCCGCCATGGCGATCACGGAAGCCAATCGGAGGAGGGGCGAGCTTGATGCGGGCCGCGGGTCCGGTTTCAATTGGAAAGTCTTGAAAATGGAAAGGGTCCTCGCGTTCGAGGACCCCTTCGTTTCACCAAATCGCCTGTTCCCTTGCGGGAGCGGCTATAACCAAAACCGTTATCCTATACCGGAGGCAGTCCTGTGGGGTTACGTTGGGTTGAAAAAAAAAACGAAGATTGAGTCGTAAAAACATGATTAACAGNGAGTTACATTTGAAATATTTTTTTGATTGAACCCGTCATCCTGACGCTGAGTGCCTCGAGGGCACCCCCCAATCCGGCCGTATCTTCGCCGGGCATGGCCGACAGCAGCCCCATCATCTGGATCACCGGACAGCCCGGAGCGGGCAAGTCCACCCTGGGGCGGGCATTGATGGAGGAACTCAAGGAAGCGGGGATTCCGGTCTTTATGGTTGACGGCGATGACCTTCGCGCGTTGACCGCCAATGCAGACTACAGCGCTGCTGGCCGAGAGGCCAACATCCGCCGTGCNCAGGACATCGCGCTCTACCTCAGCCGCCAGGGCCAGGTGGCCATTGTGGCGGTTGTTGCCCCTTACCGCTGGTTGCGCGAGGAGTTCAAGGCGCGCGCCCATGTCAAGGAGGTCTACGTTCACACCACGGAGGTGCGTGGTCGGGAGCATTTCCACTCGGACGAATACGGCGCCCCGGAAGCCGATTACTTGGACCTCGACACCACAGATCGACCGATTTCGGATGGGGTCGCGGCAGTGCGGGCTTTTGCCAACCTTTGAATTTCACAGAAGGGGAGTAAAAAAGCATGGACGCCATTCATAGCCGCCGCCGACATTTGGCCAAGACCATCACTTGGCGTCTCATCGGCACCGTCGATACGGTGTTGATTGGATGGGTGGTCACCGGCGATCCTTGGATTGGCATTCAAGTGGGCGGTGTGGAAATGGTCACCAAGATGATCCTCTACTACTTCCACGAACGGGCTTGGTTCCGCTACGGNAAACTGGGCCGGGAAAAGAACGAATCATGAGCGATTACAACCTCAGTCACCTCGATGAACTCGAAGCAGAGGGCATTTATGTCCTCCGTGAGGTCGCTGCGCAATTCGAGCGGCCGGCCATCCTGTTCAGCGGGGGCAAGGACAGCATTTGCGTGACGCACCTCGCCCGAAAGGCCTTTGCACCGGCGCGCATTCCTATGCCGCTCGTCCACATCGACACCGGCCACAATTTCCCCGAGACCATGCAGTTCCGGGACGAGCTGGTGAGGGAGCTCGGTGTCCAGCTCATCGTCGGNAGCGTCCAGGAATTGATCGACCGCGGTGAAGTGACCGAGGAGAGTGGCTTTAATGCNTCCCGCAACCGCATCCAGACGCCCACCCTGATCAACACGATCGAACAGCACCAGTTCGACGCCTGCTGCGGCGGTGCCCGGCGGGACGAGGAGAAGGCCCGCGCCAAGGAGCGTTTCTTCAGTCACCGGGACGATTTCAGCCAGTGGGACCCCAAGAACCAGCGCCCGGAGCTGTGGGACCTCTACAATGGCAAGCACCAGCCTGGCGAGCATTTCCGGGTTTTCCCGCTCAACAACTGGACGGAGCTCGACATCTGGAACTACATCCTCCGCGAGAACATCGCCATCCCGAGCCTCTACTTTGCCCACGAGCGCGAGGTGGTTCGCCGCAACGGCCAGATTCTGGCGTACAGCGAGTACTTGAACCTCCGCCCCGACGAGAAGCCAGAGACGCTGCAGGTCCGCTTCCGCACCCTCGGAGACCTCACGATCACCGGTGCTGTGGAGAGCGATGCTGACTCCCTGGAAAAAATTGTGGCCGAGGTGGCTGCGGCCCGCAAGACCGAGCGCGGTGGCCGAATGGACGACAAGCGCAGCCAGTCGGCCATGGAGGACCGCAAGAAGGAAGGTTACTTCTAAGCCCCGAAACCCCGAGAAACATGGAACAGGGACTTCTCCGATTCATCACCGCAGGCAGCGTCGACGACGGCAAGAGCACGTTGATTGGTCGTCTGCTGTACGACAGCAAGACCATTTTCGAGGACCAGCTTGAGAGCATCGAGCAGGCCTCCAACCAGCGGGGCACCGATGGTGCTGACCTATCGCTTCTCACGGACGGCCTTCGTGCCGAACGGGAGCAGGGCATTACCATCGATGTGGCCTACCGCTACTTCGCCACGCCGCGACGCAAATTCATCATCGCCGACGCGCCTGGACACATTCAGTACACCCGCAACATGGTGACCGGCGCTTCCACGGCGGACTTGGCCATCATCCTAGTGGACGCCCGCGCCGGATTGCTTGAGCAGACCCACCGCCACAGCTTCATTGCCCACCTGCTGGGCATCAAGCACATGGTAGTCTGCGTCAACAAGATGGACCTCGTGGATTGGAACGAAGACCAGTACAACGAGATCGTGGACGCTTTCCGCAGCTTCTCCAGCCGATTGGACGTTCCGGACATCAAGTTCATTCCCATCAGCGCGTTGCAGGGAGACAACGTGGTAGACCGGTCCCAGCAGATGCCGTGGTATGATGGGCCGACCTTGCTGCATCACCTGGAGCACGTTCACGTGGCGGCGGACCGCAATCTGCAGGATTGTCGCTTCCCGGTCCAATATGTCATCCGTCCCCAGACCGATGCCGACCGCGACTTTCGCGGCTATGCCGGCCGTGTGGCCGGTGGGGTGTTCAAGGTGGGCGACGAGGTGGTCGCCTTGCCCAGCGGTTTGAGCAGCACCGTGACCTCCATCGCCATCGGCGACAAGCAGATGGAGAAGGCCTTTCCGCCGCAGAGCGTGGTCATGACCTTAGCCAATGACATCGACCTCAGCCGCGGGGACATGTTGGTGCGGGAGAACAACCAACCCGACAGCATCCAGGACCTCGATGCCCGCATTTGCTGGCTGTCCGACCAGCCCATGCGGTCTGGCACGCGCTTCGAAGTGCGCCACACGTCGCGAGAGGCCAAAGCCGTCGTCAAGGAAGTGGTATACAAGCTGGACATTAACACTCTCCACCGGATCGAAGACGACACGGAGGTGGGGATGAACGACATCGCACGGGTCCGCATCCGCACGGCGGCGCCCTTGCTGGTGGATGACTACCGCCGCAACCGGGCCACCGGGTCGTTCATTCTGGTCGACCCCGGCACCCGGTTGACGGTGGCGGCTGGCGTGGTGTACCT
>NYTZ01000028.1 GCA_002683735.1 Flavobacteriales bacterium | reverse complement strand
GGTGTCCGCGTCGATGAATCCTCCGCTGGAAGAAGTGGCTTTGCCTCCGTCTGCTTCGCGGACATCCCGCTGGATTTCGGACCGCACCCACCACCCGGTGGTCACACCCAAGGGCGGTGTCAGGTAAGTGGGCGATTCGATGATGAAGGGCCCGACCTGGTCAGTGGTTCCTGCCAAGAGATCGTCCAAGGCACCCGGACCGTAAAGCGCATACCAACGCAATACAGCTTCATCGAGGACAATGGGTTCAAACATGTGCAAGCCACCAATGGCCACCGTGGCTGGCGGGACCACAGGTGACAATGGCGAACCGAACACCGACAACACCACGGGGTCGGAGGTGTCGATGTGCCCACACACATTGGTCGTGGTCACGGTCAGGGTATCGGAGTCGGCGAGGGTCAATACAGGCACCGTCAGTCCATTGGACCACTGGATGTCTACCTGTGGCCCTTGGACGGTCAATTGACGCAATGTGCCTGAGCAGAATTTCGCCGGGCCATTCAAAGCGACAGTCGGCGGGACGGCCGGCACCACGGTCACCTCCAATCCGTCGGTCAGGATCGTACACCCGTTTCCGGCTGCGAGCAAGGCCTGTGCCAAGCCTGGTTCCGTGTAGGCCCGTCCTCCGACCACATCGGTGCCGCCGGTCCATGACGTGGCGGTCCACCCATCCGGCACAGTGAGTACGAGCGTATCGCCTGGACAAAGCTCGGCGGATGCAGGCCAATCCAAATCGGGCGACATTCCCAGACAAGGCGTCTCCAGGACGGTGTGGTATTGGTCCACAGCCGGCTCCTCCAACACGGTCCGAAGGCCGCTGGGCCAGAAAAATTCTACGCTGTCCACAGACATGCGCTCCCCCAACCCGAAATTGAAGGTCAGCGGACTGCAACTGCTGTAACTGTGGCCCAAGTAACTCTGGTCGGTCCGTACAAAGTCTGCATCGGCATGCACGACCACCCGGGCGCCAGCGGCATCCCTCGGAGACACCACGCCCTCCAACTCGAATCCGATCCAATGGTGAGCGATGTCCACATTGAGGAACAGCTGGCATCCGGGATTGGACCCGGTCAGGGTGTTGGCCACCAAAAGATCCTCGGTGCCATTGCCGTCAAAATCCGCCACCACGGTGGCGTATCCGCTNTAGGGGCTCTCCAGCACAGTGCCTTCGGCGACATCCGTGAACGTCAGGTCTCCGTTGTTGTGATAGAGCAGGTTGGGATAAGGACTGAAGGAGTATTGATTGGCCACATAGAGATCGCGCTCCCCGTCATGATCGTGGTCAATGAAAACCGTGCCCCACCCCATTCCGAAGTCGCCCACCCCTGCTGTTTCCGTAATGTTCGTGAACAGTGCGGCATTCCCGGACTCCGGCTGTGGCCCCGGATTGAGGAAAAGGTCGTTGGGCAGGTTGTTCGTGATGAACAGGTCCATGTACCCATCGTGGTTCAAATCGGCCGCATCAACCCCCATGCCCTGTGCCTGGAGGTCCAACCCCCACTGGGCGGCCTGCTCGTCAAAAACCCCATTGCCATCGTTGATGTACAACTTGTTGGCTTGGTTGGCGTCGTGCGTCAGGTACAAGTCAAGGTCCCCATCGTTTTCGATGTCGATGAACAGCGCACCCATGCCAATCAGGTTGTCGTACGTCCCCGTAGCCACGTTGCCGTCGATGAACCCACCGTTTCCGTCGGACAACCACATTTCATTGGCCATATTCATGTTGACCACATAGAGGTCCAGAAAACCATCACGGTTGACGTCAGCCGCATGCGCGCTGCGGCACTGTGCATCTGTTCCGATGCCCAATTCATCGGTCAATTCCGTGAATTCCCCACCGTCGTTGCGCCAGAACCGGTTGACATCCCCGGCATTGCAACTCAGCAAATCCGGATCCCCGTCATTGTCATAGTCGAAAAACAGGGAGGCCATGGTGAAGCCCTCGTCCTCGACCCCGGCGGTGACCTGCTCGAATTCAGCATTGCCCTCATTGCGATAGAGCGTATTGGGAGCCAGACGACTNCCCACATACACATCCAGGTCCCCATCAAGGTCGTAGTCCGCCACGGACAGGGTGTGGTTCAAATAATCGCCCAGCAATCCTGCATCCTCACTCTGGTCCAAGAATTGAACCGACTGGCACAACGCCAAGGGCTGGATAGCCAGGAAGAACAAGACAAGAAAAGGGTGATGCGGCTTCATCGGAGGATGAGGGCGGATGGCGCCCCTCGAGAAACATNNCAATTTACGGCCGGTTCAACGCACCCAATGCCCGCGAAGCAAGACACGTTCAGGAAGCGGATCTCCAAAGGCATAGAGCGCCTCATCTACTGAAGACAAGGGCCGCGTCAGCATCAGGCTCGCCTCCTGACCAACGGCCAATCCCCCCACGTGCTGCTGCAATTGCAGCGCAGCTGCACCGTTGACCGTCGCCGCCGCCAGGGCTTCCATGGGTTCGAGCCCCATACGCAGACATCCCATGGCCGCCGCGAGGTGCATGTTGCCCGACGGGGCAGATCCGGGATTGAAGTCCGTTGCAATGGCCAGAGCGCAACCGGCATCCACCAAGGTCCGCCCTGGCGTGTAGGGCAAATCGAGGAACAGCGAGCACAGCGGCAAGGCCACCGGGATCGTGCTGGCCGTGGCCAATTCTGCGACATCACCCGCCTCCAACACTTCAAGATGATCGACTGAAAGGGCGTCATGCTCCACACATAGGGCCACCCCGCCCATGGCGGTGAACTGGTTGACGTGCACCTTGGCGGGCAGTCCATATCGAGCGCCGACTTCGAGGAGGCGCCGCGTTTCCTCCAGGCCGAAATACCCCTGCTCACAGAAGATGTCGACGTGGTCCGCGAGGCCTTCGGCTGCAATAGCGGGCAACACCTCATCCAGCATATAGGTCGTGTATTCGGCTACACCGTCGTGTCCATCCGGCACGGCGTGGCAACCAAGGAAGGTGGTCTTCACCGGAATGTGGCCCAAGTCGCCGAGTCGGCGTGCCACCCTCAACATCTTCATTTCAGAGGCGAGGTCCAACCCATAACCGGACTTGATCTCAAGGGCACCGGTACCCATGCGCATCAGGCGATGCAACCGTTCCAGCGAACGATCGTAGAGCGCTTCCTCCTCCATCTCTCGCAAGACCCGGGCACTGTTGAGGATGCCGCCGCCCCGGGCCGCAATCTCTTGATAGCTCAATCCGCGGATGCGGTCCACGAACTCGCCCTCCCGAGAGGCCGCATGCACCAAATGGGTGTGGCTGTCGACCCAGGCAGGCAAGACGCACCGCCCGCCCGCATCCACCACCTCCAACCCCGACCAATCGACGATACCGGGGAAATCCCGCATGGAGCCGCCACCGATGATGCGGCCATCCTCCGCGGCCAACCAAGCATCATCGAGCACGGGCATCTGCCGCATGTCGGGACCGGCCAAACGGTCCAATGGAGCCTCCCCGAAGCCAACGAGGTGACCGATGTCCTTGATGAGCAACCTGCCTTGGGCGAATCCGGTATCCATGGCCACAAGGTCGTACATCGCGCTGGACGTCGCCCGTTACCTTTGCAACATGCCCGGCAATTCCATCGGTTCTGCATTTCGCCTGACCACTTACGGCGAATCCCACGGTGCCGCCATGGGCGGCGTGCTGGACGGCGTGCCCGCTGGAGTGGTGCTCAACTTCGCACGCATCCAGAGCGAACTGGACCGGCGCAAGCCCGGTCAATCGAAGCTTACGACCCAGCGTACGGAAAGCGACACGGTGACTTTCCTGTCGGGCCTCCTCGACGGAAAGACCACCGGCACCCCCATTGGTTTCACCGTACCCAACGCCGACGCCCGAAGTGGCGACTACGACCACTTGCAAGACCGCTATCGGCCGAGCCACGCTGACTTCACTTATGATGCCAAGTATGGCTTCCGCGATGTGCGCGGGGGCGGTCGGGCCAGCGCACGAGAAACCGTGTGCCGGGTGGTCGCAGGCGCCATCGCCCGTCAGATGCTCGAGCAGATGCTGCCCGAAGCCATGCCCGCGGTTGGAGCTTACGTCGAGCGCGTGCAGGATATCGCCATGGCCACCCCGCCCGCTTTTCATACACCGGAAGCCGTCGATGCCACCCCTGTGCGCTGCCCGGACCCAGACACTGCAGAGCGCATGATGCAGCGGATCGATTCGGTCCGCAAGGACGGAGACACCATCGGCGGCGCGGTGGCCGTGGTCGCCACCCGCATCCCTGCAGGTTGGGGAGAACCCGTCTTCGACAAGCTCCACGCCGACTTGGCTAAGGCACTATGGAGCCTGCCTGCCGTGAAAGGGCTTGAGCTCGGCAGCGGGTTTAGCGGCTCCCTCATGCGCGGCTCCCAACACAACGACGCTTTCGTCGCCAAGGAAGGCGGCGTGGGCACCGCCACCAACCACAGCGGCGGGATCCAAGGCGGAATCAGCAACGGGGAAGACATTGTGTTGCGCATCGCCTTCAAACCCGTGGCCACCATCGCTCACGTACAGGGCACGGTCAACCAGGACGGCATCCCGGTGACTGTCAAAGGCAAAGGCCGCCACGACCCTTGTGTCCTGCCCCGCGCCGTTCCCCTCGTAGAAGCTATGGTGCTGGTGGTGCTGGCCGACCACGCCCTGAGACAACGCGCTGCCCGGCTTTGAATCGGTAGATTGCGCATTGCAATTCATCGCCTGAATCGAACACCCCCACATGCGCCTCGCCCTCCACTGGCAAGTCCTGATCGGCCTCGCAATCGGCGTCCTGTACGCCTGGATGTCCATCACTTTCGGATGGAATGACTTCACCATTGACTACATCAAGCCCTTTGGCGACATCTTCATCAATGTCCTGAAGCTCATAGCAGTACCTCTCGTCCTATTCAGTATCATTTCAGGTGTGGCCAGCCTTGGCGACCCGGCCAAACTCGGCCGGCTTGGGGTGAAAACCGTGGTGACCTACCTCCTGACCACCATGACGGCTGTGATGGTGGGGTTGCTGCTGGTCAACCTGTTCCAACCGGGCGCCCGGGTCTCGAATGACCTGATTGAGTCCAACCGCATCCGATATGAACTGTGGCGCGATGCCAATGGCATTGAGGTGCTGGACGACATCCGCTTGCGCAACGACCCGGCACTGGCCGACAAAGTGGCCGACATCACCGAGGAGCAAGTCCAGATGAACGACTGGGTCATGGACAAGCTCAACAAAGCCGAGCGCACCAAGTCGAGCGGACCGCTCCAACCCCTCGTGGATGTGGTCCCGACCAACATTTTCAGAGCATTGGCAGACATGTCGATGCTGCAAATCATCTTCTTCGCCGTCTTCTTCGGCGTGGTGCTGGTCGGCCTTCCTCAAGAGACCTCCGGCCCTTTGACCCGGGCCATCGACGCGTTGAATGACGTCTTCGTGCAGATGGTCTGGGTCGTGATGAAGGCGATGCCCGTCTTTGTCTTTGCCTTAATGGCCGGACAGATTGTGAATGCGGCCGGCAGTGACCCGGAGATGTTCCGGCAGCTCCTCGAATACCTGCTCCAATACAGCCTCGTCGTGGTCATCGGACTCGCCTTTATGGTGTTTGTCTTCTACCCTTGCCTCGTCGCCCTGTTCGTCCGAAAACTGGGGTACAAGCGCTTCATGTCCGGCATGCGCGACGCCCAAATCACCGCGTTCTCCACCTCCAGCTCGGTGGCCACCCTGCCCGTCACCATGGATTGTGTGCGCAACCGGATTGGCGTTTCCGAGCGGACCACCAGTTTTGTCCTTCCCATCGGCGCTACGGTCAACATGGACGGCACCTCGCTGTATCAAGCTGTGGCCGTTGTGTCGTTGGCCCAATTCCACATGGTCGACTTGAGCTTGGCCCAGCAAGCGGTCATCGTCCTCACCGCCACCCTCGCTTCGATTGGTGCAGCAGCAGTGCCCAGTGCCGGCCTCGTGCTGATGATCATCGTGCTGGAGAGCGTCGGTCTCAATCCGGCGTGGATTGCCCTCATCTTCCCGGTGGACCGCATCCTCGACATGTGCCGAACCGTAGTCAACGTAACCGGCGATGGTGCCGTGTCCACTTTGATTGCCCACAGCGAAAACGAACTGGAGGTCCCGGAGGCCTGATCTGCCTTGATGCCCTCACCCTGGCCCCTTCTCCTGCTGCTCATCGGGCTGTGCGCCTGTCCTTGCGGGGACGTATCTGCTCAGGACGCCCCCTGTGATCGCGTGCCCTCTGCCAAAGCGCAGAAGCTAATCGACAAGGGCACCGACAAACGGAGGTACGAAGCGGAAAAACGCCGCGGCTATCTCGAAGACGCCCTCGAAGAAGATGAGCAGGCTTGGGCCGCCATGCTCGCCTTGGGACAATTGACCTTCCGCGATGCGCAAAAGGCGCGCACTGGCGAATGGGGAACACCGAGGCATTGGATGGAAACCCTGCACGAGGCCTGCCCCTTCTACGCTGCCGATATTCCCTACACCTTGGGGGCCATCGCATACGCCTCCGGCCAATACGATGACGCCATGAAGTGGTTCCAACGCTTCCTGAGGTGGGAATCCGTATCCGGGCGTCCGCTTACTCCGGGAGAACTCAAGCGGGTGCCTCAGGTGGAAGCCATCCTGCCTGAACTCCGGTTCTTACAGCAATACAACGCGCACCCAGATGCACCACAGCCTCGGGTATTGAGCGAAGTGGCCACACGGGACGGGGAATACTTGCCCACCCTGTCCGCAGACGGCACCCTGTTGTTCTTCACCCGGGCTGGACAGCGCAAGGCCAAGGGCGACCTGGTCAGTCGCCCCTTCGAAGAGTTCACCTGGGCCCGCCGCCCTGGACCCTCCCAACCGTTCGATCTCGGCGAGGCGCTGGAATCCCCCTTCAACCGCTCCAACGGGTATGGCGGCGCCTCCATATCCATTGACAACCGATCCCTGTATTTGGCCATCAAAACACCCACGCCGGGCAACCCGGAGAACATCGACCTATACGCCACCCGCTACGAACTGTTGGACGATACGGGGAAAGAGCGCATCTATCTGTGGAGCGATCCTGAACCGCTGGTCAACCTGAACACCCCTGATGGTTGGGAAAGCCAACCGGCCATCAGCCCGGACGGACAGACCCTGTACTTTGCGGCCGTGCGCCCCGGCACCACGGAGGATGCGGGCGGCAACCCGACCATCGACATCCTCGCATCCAAGCGCACAGACGGCGGAGGTTGGAGCGATCCCCAATTGCTTCCAACGCCCATCAATGGTCCATCGAGCGACAAAGCCCCCTTCCTCCATCCGGACGGTCGGACCCTNTATTTCGCCAGCAACCGCAATCCGGGAGGCGGTGGCTACGANATCTGGATGAGCAACCGGGACAGCACGGCCTCTCCTTTTGCACCGGGCGCATGGAGCGANCCGGTCAACCTGGGCGCGCCCCTCAACACCGAGGGCGATGAGCACGGCCTGGTCATCTCCGCCGATGGAGAGACCGCCTATTTCTCCAGCCGACGACCGGGAACACAAGGTCTGGACATTCTAACCTGGCCCATGCCCATGGCCCTCCGACCGCGGGCTTCGGTGGTGGTCAAGGGGGACTTGGCGCTCGGCGCTGGTATGGAAAACACCCNGGTCTCGCTGGAGTTGCGGTATGCCCAGAGCCGCCGCGCACAAGCGATTGACCTTGGCGATGACGGCGCCTATGCTGCCATTGTAGACCTCTCCGCTGGAGAAGACGTGTTGCTGGTGGCCAAAGCCGAAGGGGCCGCTTTCAGCGCAGGACTGGTGGTGGACAGCGAAGCCGATCAGCCGGCGCTCGTCACAGCCGACTTGACCATCCGATCCATTGAAGAAGCCGACGCCACGTTCGAAATCGAAGACATCTTCTACACGTCCGGATCGGCCGACATCAACAGGGCCAGTCTGCTGCTGCTCGATTTATTTGCAGAGTATCTGCTCGACACGGGATTGATCGTCGAAATCGGCGGGCACACCGATGACGTGGGCAGCGAAANCGACAACCTCTCCCTGTCTGAGCAGCGAGCAACATCGGTGCGGGACCACCTCGTTTCGGCCGGGGTTCCTGCTGCCCGACTGACGGCGAAGGGGTATGGTGAAACCCAACCGCGCGCCTCCAACAAGACGGCAGCGGGGCGGGCCGACAACCGCCGGACGGAATTCAAGGTCACCGGACACTGAACTACGTTTGAGCCGCATTGGGGTTGTAAGGCGCTCAGCGTGAACAATTCGGCAGTTTTGCCACCATCCGGGTGCGCCTGCCTCCGATTTTCACGTTGTCCATGCGTCCCCACATGATTCTGACTCTGCGCCACCTTTTCTCGCTCCTGTTCCCTTTGGTCCTGGTCACCTTGGCCGCTCAGGCACAACAGCGTCCCCTAACAGGAGGCGCTGCGGTTGATCCCAGCACACGTTTCGCCCGCGAAACCTTTGACCGGGCCCTCGCCCATTTCTCCCACGCCCAGTATGCCGCCGCCCTAGAAGGCTTTGATGGCTTTGCCTCCTCCGCTTTGCACGGCGATGCCCCGGCTGGAGAGAGCGAGCGTCTCCNGTACATCGAAGCGGAATACCACGCCGCACTCTGCGCCGTCTACTTGTACCACAAGGATGCAGTGTGGCGCATCGACCAATTCGTCGAGCGCCACCCGGAGTCCACTTGGGTTCCGAAACTTCAATGGGAACTGGGCAACTACCAGTACCGGNGCAAGAAGTGGAGCCTTGCCTTGGATGCGTTCGAAGGGCTCAACCCCCGCCGACTCAGCAAGTCCCTGCGCACAGAATTCCATTTCAAGCGCGGCCATGCCCGCTTCGAAAAAAGCGACCTCGAGTCNGCCCGAGGAGACCTGCTCAAGGTCGTNGGCGATGCCAGTGCCCGTCCTGAACACCTCGAAGCCGCGCGGTACTACCTCGCCCACATCGCCTACGACGAAGGCCGGTTGACCACCGCCTTGGCCGCCTTCGAAGAGCTACTCGCCGTGGAGGCCTTCCACAATGCGGTCCCGGTTTACATCGCCCAAATCCTACACCAGCTCGAGCGGTACGAAGACATTGTGGAGCGCGCTCCGGCTTGGCTGGATGACACTGCGGACCTTCGTCCCAGNGACCGTCAGGAACTCGCCAGACTCTTGGGTACCGCCCATTTCCACCTCGGAAATTGTGAAGCCGGACACCCGTTCCTCGAAGCGGCGTGGGAAACCATGGACAGCCCGCAACGCACGGCGGAATTCAGCTACATCGTGGGCCAATGTCGCCTCGCCACAGGTCGGCCGACCGACGCCATCCGCGCCCTGATGCGGTCCACNGGCAAGAAAGACAGCCTCGACCAGTTCGCCACACACGCACTGGGCCGCGCCTACCTCGAACTCGGAGAAAAGCCCAAGGCCCAGGCCGCCTTCGCAGCCGCCGCAGAGCTGGAGCACGATCTGGAGCTCCGGGAAGACGCCTTGTTCAACCACGCCAAGCTGGCGTTTGAAACGGACTTCAACCCCTTCAACGACGCCATCGCNGCCTTTGAGCAATACCTAGAAGAATACCCGGACAGCCCCCGCCGTGACGAGGCCTACGGATTCCTTCTCGACGTGTACCTGACCACCCGCAACCACGAGCGGGCACTCAACGCCCTAGACCGAATCCAGCGGAAGTCCCCACGGGAAAAGCAAGCCTACCAAAAGCTGGCTTTCAACCATGGGGTCGACCTGTTCCGTTCGGGCAATCCGGCGGAGGCGGACGCTTTCTTCGCCCGAAGTCGTGCCTTCCCGGAAGACGCAACCCTTGCCGCGGAAAGCCATCATTGGCAGGGTGAAATCGCCATCCTCAGTGGGCGTGACGCGCTGGCACTGAGCCAGTACAGGGCTTTTCTGAATGCGCCAGGCGCCTTCAATTCCCCACTCTACAACGAAGGCGAATACGGTGCAGCTTACGCCCTGTTCCGACAACGCAAATACCGAGATGCCCAAGTGGGTTTCCGCAAATACGTGCAAGCCGCCGGAACCGATGCCCCACACCGCGCCGATGCATTGCTCCGCATNGGGGATTGCTTCTACATCGACAAGGACTACCCCAGGGCAGTCAAAGCCTACGACGACGCCCTCGAATCCGGAACGACGCAACAGCAGTACGCCCGCTTCCAACAAGCACGCTGCAAAGGGCTCGATGGAGATGCTGTGGGCGCTGTGGCCGGCATGACCGCCTTGCTCTCCGCCCACCCGGAGACCACCTTCAAGGGCGATGCTTTGACGGCCATCGGCAAATCTGAAATCGAACTCGACCACATGGATGCCGCCCGGGAGGCCTTTGAGCGCATCCGTTCGGAATTGCCCNGCAGCGCCTATGCCAAACAAGCGCTGGTAGACCTCGCCCTCGTGGCCATCAAGCAAAACCGGAATGCCGAGGCCCTCGGTTTGTGGGAGCAGGTGTCCAGCCAATACCCCAACGACGAAGTGACCAAGGACGCTTTCCTCATCGTCGAGCCCCTGCTGGTGGCCGGTGGCCAGTTGGACAACTTGCCTGATGTGGTCGGTTTGTCAGAGGATGACATCGCAGAGCGCACCTACGCCGCCGCACAGGACCTCGCCTTGAGCGGAGATTGCGAAACAGCCATCCACCAACTCCAACAATTCCTCGACCGGCATCCGGAGAGCATCCGGGTGCTCGCGGCACAGTTCCACCTAGGGCAGTGCGAATTCGACTCCGGCAACCTGGATCGTGCCCTCGAGGTCCTCGAACAAGTGGTCTCTGCCCCACTGAGCGATTACCATGAGTCCGCCCTTGTCCTCACTGCCACCTTGCGCTACAACCGCGCGGACTGGACAGAAGCCCTCGCCCACTACCANCAATTGGAAAAAGTGGCGGTATTGAAGCGGCATGTTTTGGAAGCCCGCATCGGCATCATGCGGTGCAGCCGCGAGCTCGGCGACGGGGAAACTGTCCTCGCCTACGTCGACCCCATCCTCGCTGATGCGGAAACCCCAGCAGACATTGTGCGTGCCGCCCGNTACAACCGGGCTCTGCTCTNGCTCGCACGGATTTCAGCAGACGCCAAACCTGACCTCGAGTGGCTCGTTGAAGACGGCATCCACGCTGAGGAAGCCACCCACCACCTCGCCGCTATCCAACTCGCAGAAGGCGATGCAGCCGGCTGCCAAATCGCCGTCTTTGCCCAACTCAATCAATTCGGCGGCGGCTCGGAATGGGCTTACCGCAGCTTCCTGTTGCTCGCCGAAGCCTACCTCGTTCAAGGNGACCTGTTCCAGGCCCGGACCACCATTGAGCAATTGCAAGCCAACGTCTCCGAGCCCTGGATTCAGGACGCCTGTCTCGATTTCCAAGACCGGCTCCTTCAACTCGAGAATCCACCGCCNATACCGGATTTGGATTCCAACGCCATCGAGGCCCCCATCACCCCTGAATCCACGGAAGAATGATCCGTCAGACGCTTCACTCCCGACTGTCCATAATTGCCGCCTTTTCAGGCCTGGCCTTGGCCCCCGCCATGCTGCTCGGACAAGACAGCCTTCAAGTCACCTTCGTTGGAGACCGTGAATTGGAAATCCGTGAGGTCACCAAACCACCAGCCAGCCCCAAGCGGGTGGACCTCGGCATCGACAAGCCCTCTATTCAATATGCCCCCGTGGCCAAGGTCATGTCTCCTGTCACGAAGACGGAATCCCTGGCCCCACTGGCCGTCCGGATGGACGCCCCCTTGCCTCGCTTGTATGCGGGCTATGCCAAAGTGGGGTTCGGCATGTATGCCTCGCCTTTGGCCGACATCCACTTTGGCGATACCCAAAGCCGGAAAGGCGCGTGGGGCTTGCACTTGCTCCACCGCAGCGCTGCTGGCTCTACCGGGGCGCCGGACAGCGCAGGTGTCGATGAAGGCTGGTCCCACAATGCGCTCGGCGCCCACCTGCGCCGATTCATCGACCGAAGCAGCCTGACCCTCGATGCGAGCCTCGACCGCAAGGGATGGGGACTTTACGGACTGGACCTGGCCCAATTCAACAACGGTAGCTTCACGGCTCCGGCCGATCGGCAGCGTTACCTCACCACCAAGGTGTCCGCCCGGCTACAGAACCATGAGCGAGACAGCTCCAAGGTGCACAGGGACTTGCACCTCGAGGCGAGCCGACTCATGCCCAGCCAATCGCCCTTGCCCGCGGACGTGTTGACACCGGAAGTCCGGCAGCCGAA
>NYTZ01000027.1 GCA_002683735.1 Flavobacteriales bacterium | reverse complement strand
GGCCGGGGCATCTACCGCTCCATCGACGGAGGCGCCACGTGGTCCATGATGGGCCTCGAGGACACGCGAACCATTCACCGCATCCGCATCCACCCTACCGACCCGAAGACGGTGTATGTCGCTGCCATGGGTTCAGCCTGGGGCCCCAATCCGGAGCGCGGGGTCTTCCGGACCCGAGATGGTGGAGAAACTTGGGCCCATGTCCTGTCCATCGATGACACCACCGGTTGCGCCGAGATGATCCTGGATCCGAGCAATCCCGACAAGCTTTTTGCGGCCATGTGGTCCTTCCACCGGGAGCCGTGGTTCTTCACCTCCGGTGGAGAGGGCAGTGGTCTGTATTTGACCCACGACGGCGGGGACAACTGGACCCGACTTGGAGAAGATGAAGGGCTGCCCGGAGGAGAGCTGGGCCGCATGGGCCTCGCCATGAGCCCGGCAGATCCCGACATCGTTTACGCCTTGGTCGAGTCCAAGAAGACCGGATTGTACAAGTCCACCGATGGGGGCATGGAATGGGACCTGGTGTCGACCGAGAACATCGGAAACCGTCCCTTCTACTACGCGGAAATCCACGCCGACCCGCAGGACCCGGACCGCTTGTTCAACCTGTACAGCATGGTTAGCGAAAGCACGGACGGAGGTCGGACGTTCGAGGTGATCCTGCCTTACAGCGGGGCACACCCCGACCACCACGCCTGGTATCAGGACCCCGAGGATTCCGATTTCATCCTCAACGGAAACGACGGGGGCATCAACATCAGCCGCGACGGAGGCGAGACCTGGACCTTTGTCCGGAACCTTCCGGTTGGCCAATTCTACCACATCAATGTGGACGACGACATGCCGTACAACGTCTACGGTGGTCTCCAGGACAACGGCTCCTGGAAGGCACCGGCCTATGTATGGCACGGGGACGGAATCCGCAATGAGGACTGGCAGGAGATCAGCTTCGGCGACGGATTTGACGTTGTGCCGATGCCGGGCGATGTGGACATGGCCTACGCGATGTCGCAGGGGGGCAATGTCTACCGCATCCACATCCCGACCGGCGCCATGGCGTACATCCAGCCGAACCACCCCGATACGGCATCACTGCGGTTCAATTGGAATGCTGCGATCGCCGTTGACCCCCACAATCCGGAAGGCCTGTATTTCGGCAGCCAGTTCGTGCACCACAGTGCCGACCGCGGCCAGTCTTGGCGCATCCTGTCTCCGGACCTGACGACCAATGACCCTGAGAAGCAACGCCAGCACCTCAGTGGTGGACTCACCACAGACGCCACCAACGCGGAGAACCACACGACCCTGCTGTGCATCACCCCACACCCCGAACGCCCCGATGAAATCTGGGCGTCTTCGGATGACGGTCAGTTGCACCGCACGGTCAATGGGGGCGACACTTGGGAGAGCCTGGCGACCCGCTTGAAGGGGCTGCCCGAGGGAAGCTGGATCCCGCAAGTCCGCATTTCTCCCCACAATCCCGATGAGGTCTACGTGGTGGCCAACAACTACCGCCGCAACGATTGGTCGCCTTACCTCTATCGTTCGCGGGACGGGGGTGCCAAGTGGGAGCGCATCATTGATGGAGAGGATGTGCTGGGCCATGTGCAGTGTGTGCTGCAGGACCCCGAAGTGGCAGAGCTTCTCTGGTGCGGCACGGAGCAGGGCCTGTGGTGGAGCCACGATGGAGGCTTTGCCTGGCAGCGCTGGAAGGATGGCGTACCGGCCGTTCCGGTCCGGGACATCGTCCTTCAGGAGCGCGAGTCGGACTTGGTGCTCGGCACTTTTGGCCGTGGCGTCTACGTCATGGATGGCCTCGAGGTGATCCGCGCCTGGGTGGCCGGTGGCGAGGACAACGACTTCGGAGGGGCGGCGTGCACCTTCTTCACGCCGGACACCGGGGTGATGAGCGAATGGCGCCGGCCCGCGGGGGAACGGTTCCCGGCGGACAGTTACTGGTCCGGGGACAATAAGGGACGCGGTGCGCGTATCCGCTGCCACTTCAACGAGGACAGCTTGTCTGCCATCGAGGGGGACGAATTGCTGCTGCACGTGTTGAATGCAACCGGAGACACAGTGCGGACGATGGAGCCGGAGCCCGAAGCGGGCATCGACCAGCTTTACTGGGACATGCGTGGAACCGGGGCGTTCTGGCCTTCCCGTCGCAAGCGGGACGACGACGCTCGTCCCGGAGGCGGCTTCCCGGTTGATCCGGGCACGTATCGCATGGTGTTGGAGGTCCGCGGTGATTCCACCTCCCGCACCTGGGCGGAGACGGACATGCAGGTGATGGCCGATCCCCGTCGTGCGCCGCAGGCCGACATCGTGGCCGCGCAGCGGTCCCACATGGAGAAGGTCTACTCTGTGGTGCGCCGTGCCGACGATGTCTACGAAGAGCTCAAGCGCATGCGCCGCGCCGAAAAGGCCGTGTCCCAGCGGATGCGCCACGCCAAGCGGAGCCTGGCTGAGGGCGATACGACTTACAAAACGGTCAAAACCCTGACCGATTCCTTGAAGGGGGAATGGACGGAGTTGGACGAACGCTACTTCACGCCGGAGGACTTCAATGGGTACGATGCTGTCGTGCGCATCCAGGACCGCCTATGGCACGCCATGAGCTACGCCGATGGCGGCTTGTCCGCTCCGGCCACCAACGCCGATGATGCCCTGAAAGCGCTGGACCGCGCGGTCACGGATGCAGAGGACCACCTGGCCGGCATCCGCGAGGTTTTCGCAGCATGGCGCACCGAAGTCGAGGCTGTCGACTGGCCCCTCTTCGGCGAATTCGAGGAATAAAAAGGGAGCCGATGGCGCTGCCCCCCGACCATCAAGCCGGGGGGCAGGTCACCGTCATTCGCACTCGGAGGCAAACTCTCCGAGCACCATCAGCAAGTCCGCCACATTGGTGGTGCCATCCTCGTTGATGTCGGTCGGGCAGGAATCTGTATTGCTCGGTTCTTCAGTCCCGTCGCAGGCCCCCTGCGTCCAGCTGACCACACCGCCGAAGTACATCGCATAGCAGGCGTTGGCGTAAGTCATTCCGTCGCAGCCGCATACCGGGTCATATTCCTCCGTGCAGTTGTAGTTGGGGTTGATGATCGTCGGCAGTACGCAGGTGTCCCAGAGGCAGGAGCCGTCGTCCATGGTTGCATCCGGGTTGAAGTTGACTGCATTAGGGTTCGTACACCCCTCGATTTCCTCTCCGCAGGGGCCATCGGTCCAGGATTGGATGCCGTGGATGTAAAAGGCAACGCATGCGTTGGCGTAGGTGTTGCCGTCGCAGCCACACACCGGATCGTATTCTTCGGTGCACGGGTAGTTTGGATCGGCAGGCCCGTAGCAAATTTCATTGTACTCGCAGGAGCCGTCATCCACTGTGGCATTCGGATCATAATTCAGGGCCGCCGGGTCAGTGCAGCCAAAGATGTCCTCGTCACAGGGCGGCAATTCAAAACACCAGGGCAAGTGGCAGCATTCGACCAACTCACCTGATGCGTTGTCCTCGTAGAAGATGAGGTCGATGCAGAAGGGGCTGCCCCCGAGCAGGTTGGGATCCAAGTCGACGTTCAAGATGCCAGAGGTCATGGGCAGGATGCTTAGTCCAGTGACCCATTGCACAATGGTGCCCGATTGGCCTGGATAGCTCATCTGGAGCTGGCCGAAGGTGTATCCCGTGTTGTTGGAGATGCCAAATTCCAAGTGGTGGCCATCTTCATCGCAGTAGGAACTGTCAAAGAGGGAAAGGGTCGCACAATCCGAGTCGCATGGCGGCACTTCCACGCAGTGCTCGAGGTAGCAGCATGCCGCATCTGGTTGGGCAGTGGGGTCGGCTTCATGGGTGGAGATCATGAAACACACTTCAGGATGGACGCCCACACCGTTGAGCGTAACGGAGAAGTTTCCGCAGTCTCCCGGGGCAATCGGTGTTCCGCTCAGGTCAAACGTGCTGGGGTTCACTTGAACACCACCCGGAAGGATGGCCGACAGTGTGAAATGTCCGATGTCAAAAGGCGTGGTGGCACTGTTGCAGAGGGTAAAGCCGTAGGTCAGGCTGCCATCGTCTTCGCAGAGGATAAAGTCTTCTAGGATGCTGACGCAGGTGCTGTCGGTTGTGGGGGTTGTGTCCGATGGGCAGTCCACGGCGAATTCACCGCCACATCCGGCCGTACCGGGATTGTACCATTCCCAACCGATCAGGTGGGGACTCACCGCAGTGGGATCGAGGAAACAGATTTCAACGGCGTCTTGGATGATGCCGATCGGCGCCACGCCACCGTTGTACTCCAGCTGGATGTCTGCAGGTCCTGACCCGATGAGTGCAAAATCTCCGGAAGGGCTGAACATGGCAGGTTCACCATGGGTGTGCACGTCCAATGTTGAGAAACACCCCGTGCTGTTGTTGTCAAAGGACAGGCTGATGCAGCAATCGTCGTCCACCTCGATGATGGGCTCGAAATCGCACGAGCAGTCGAGGAGGGTGAAATCCAGGATCTCCGAGGTGGAGGTACAACCGTTCTGGCCGATAACCTCTACCCAGAACAGGCCTGTGGCGTTGACGAGGAAGCAAGGATCCGTTTCACCGGAAATGGGGGTGCCGTCCTGATACCACTGGTACGCGGCATGGCCTTCCGGGGCACAGACCAGCTGGGCATAGCAATCCTCATGGCAGCCCGAGGGGACTTCGCACAAGTCCGGCGGCGGCAGAACCTCGAAGGCCGCTGTGTGCACGCAGCCGTTCGCATTGACACCAGTGGCCGTGTAGAGGCCGGCGTTCTGGGCAACGATGCTCGTTCCGGTGGCCCCGGTGTTCCACGTGTAGTCGACGCTGGGATCAGCGGACGTGACTTCTATGAGAACGCCTGTTCCTGCACAGGGCGGAGTGTTCGGGGAGGTCAGGCTGAACTGGATATCGTCCACCCATTCCACGTCCAATGTGGCTGTGTGGATGCAGTTGTCTGCATCCGTGACCACGAGTTCGATGGTGCGCGTCTGACCGGGTGTTCCCGATACATTGTTGAGGGACAGCGTATTGGAACTCTGCACGCCGTCCACGAACCAGGTGTAGGAGTAGAATCCGGCGAGCGTACTGAAGTTGGCGAGGTCCGATCCGCAAATGACCGACGGACCGAGGATAGCCGGAGACAAATCCGGAAGCACTTGCACGGTGATGGGGCCGCTGGTTCGGGGACAACCGTTTGCATCGGTGACCGCGACGAAGTATTCGCCTGCGCCGGCTCCGGAGAGGACATCCGACGTCGCCGAGGGGATGGGGGCATTGGCGTCGGACCAGGCGTAGGTGACGAAGCCAGGGTCTGCCTGGATGTCGGTGGTACCGGGGTCGAAGCACACGATCTCATCGAGGGTGGCGGCGAACGGGTCGCTCGGTTCGGGATGGACCGTGATGGTGGACGTGGCGTCTTGTTCACAGCCCTGGCTGTCCACCGCAGTCACCGTGACAGTGTTGGTGTTGGGAATGGAGGTGAAGGTGTGCTGGAAGGGAGACCCTTCAAAGGCGGACCCGTCCGGGAAACTCCAGATGAGGTTGACCGCCGAGGTTGCCGAGGCGGTGTGCGTGTAGGGAACACCGACGCATACAGGGGAGTCCAAGTTGATGACGGGTGTACCCACAGATCCGATGGTGATGATGTCGGTTGCGGTGGCTTGGCAACCATTCTGGGACGTCACGGTTAAGGTCGCCGTGTAGGAGGACCCTCCTCCCGGGTAGGAATGGATGCCGGGGTTCTGTCCGGTGGCATCTACGACGCCGTCGCCGTCGAAGTCCCATTCCCATTGGGTAATCGCGTGTCCTGGACTCGTGGCAATGTAGCTGGAGTTGTCCGTGAACTCGACCTCATTGCATTGGATGATCTCGAACGAGAAGTCGGCGGCGAGGGGCACGCAGACCTCCACGTCATCACCGATTGGGCAGTTGGCGGGAGGGGGCGTGAGGTTGGGGGCGCTCGTGGTGACCACTACGTTGTAGCATCCGGCCTGCGAATAAGTGTGGGTGTTGGTCGCGCTGCTGGTCCCGTCTCCCCATTGGTATTGGACAGGGGAGAGGTGAAAGGGAGGCAGGTCATCGAGAACGGTGGCTTGGTTGCAGACGGCACTGGCACTGGCCGTGATGCCGTATTGCGGAGTGCAATTCCCGTTGGGGCAATTGTTTTCCGTGATTGTGTAGACGGCCGAAGTGGCGCTGCACCCGGTGGCGTCGATGCTGGTGGTGACCGTGTAGGAGGTGGTGCCCGGTGCGCCGGTGGGGGTGTAAGTGGTGATTGAGCTGGCCGGTGAAGGCCCGGATGTTCCGTCTGACCAGACGTGACTCCAACCGGCTTGGGTCGGGGTCACCAGGTTGACTGTATTCGGGTAGGGGATGCAGAGCAGATTGGGCTGGGGTGAGGTGATGTAGGCGGCGGGAACGGGGCTGTCCTCTGCAGTGTAATAGGCGGTTCCTTGGCAACCGTTGGCGTCGGTGACCGTCACACTGTGCTCGCCTGCGACCGAGACGGTGAAGTTGGTGGCGCTCGAGCCGCCACTGGGCCCTGTCCATGCATGGGAGGTGTAGCCCATTGTGGTGCTCAGTTCTGCTGGCACTGTGGCACCAGGGCAGAGGTGTCCCGTCTGGCTGATCACGGGTTCTGGCTGGGGATGGATGGTCAACGGAAAGTCATTCACCTCTTGCAGTCCGCAGAGTGCGGAGGTCACCTTGATGGTGGCTGAGGATGTGGTCTGATTGTTCCATTGGATGTCGACCGCTGTGGTGCCTTGACCGCCGACGACGCTGCCCGCGGTGGTGGGGTTAATGGTCCAGGTGAAGGTCTCCCCGTCGGGGGTTCCGGATGTCGTGAGGGTATAGTTGGCGATCTGGTTCTCGCAGGTGCCGACGCCATTGAGGCTCACAGGAACGACCGGCAAATCCGGCTCGAAGTCAAGGGTGGTCGTGGCCGAGCAGAACGGGGCTGTAGTCCGGTAGGCATAGACCGTGAGGGTGTGTGCCGATGCGGAGCTGGACCATTGGACGGTCGTGCTGGTTCCGAACGTGCTGGACAGGGTGCCCTGGCCGGCTCCTACGTTCCACGAGTAATTCACGCCCGGTTCGATGGGGTCGATGACATACAGAAGCGTTTCTCCCGTGCATCCTTCTTCAGGGCCGGAAATGACNGGGTTGGGCGGAGCGACCACAGTCACCGTGGTGGTGATCTCGGGGTTGCAGTACGCGCCATTCGGGTCGGAAGCGGTCACGGTGTACGTTCCGGCTGCGGGGAAATGAACATCGAAGAACCCGCCCGTGGTCGTTCCCGAGGCCGGGGCAGTCACGTTCCAGTCGAGTCCGGTGCCGTTGGTGGCGAAGGTCAGGTTGCTGCCCACGCAGGCTTGCGTGGGATTGGCGGTGAACAGGAGCTTGGGCAGGACCTCCACGGGGAGATGGCCTTCTCCGGAACAGTCAGGCGCATCGTGCTCCTTGAGCCCGAGCAGGAAGGGGCTTTCATAGGTCACATCGACCGTTCCCGCTCCTTCGGATCCCCAGAGGACGCTGACCTGATTGCCATTGGTGCTGACGACCGTGCCGCCCGTGACGGTCCAATCGTATACCACGTCCATCCATTTCGGGACGGTGTACACGCTGACGTCACCGACACAAACGATTTCGGGTCCGGTGACGAGGGAGGACGAGGAAATGATGGGGATCTGGACGGTGGTGGCCTGATCGCAGACTCCTGGACAGTCGGTCACGGCAAGGCTCACCTCGCCGAAAGGCCCTTGGTCCCACTGCAGGCAAATCTCGGATGATCCCTGTCCGTCAAAGGACACGGCATTGCCATTGGCATCGTTCACCGTCCAGGTGAATGTCGCACCGCTCGGGCAGTCGGCCGGATCGATGTCCGTCCAATAGCACGCGCTGTCTCCTTCGCAGAGCGTGGTGATGCACTCGATGGTGGGACCTTCCTCGTCCAGCACCTCGATGTCGAGGGCATAGGTGTCCTGACAGCAGCAGACCGTGTCTCCCTCGGCGTTCAAGAGGGGTGTGGTGACCGTCAGGACGACCTCATGCGGACCGGCATTCAGGAAGTTGTGGCTGGGGTTGACCTGATTCGAGGTTTCTCCATCTCCGAAGTCCCAGAAGTGGGAGGCGCCGAGGGTCGACAGGCTTTGAAACTGAACGGGGGTGTTGAGGCAANCCGCCGAGGGGGCCGTGAATTCGGCATGGGGGGCTTCTCCGATTTCNACGCACCGCTGAATGACCTGCACGCCGCCAGGGCCGGTGATGGTCACGCTGATGTTGCCTTGCCCTGGGCTGTTCCATTGGACTTCGACTGACGCTGGATCCTGCAAGGGGCCGATCAGCGTTCCGCCGGTGATGACCCAGTCGTAAGTGTTCTGGTCGGAGTAGGGGGCAAGGAGGGTGGTGATCCCGTTTTCGCAGACATGAACGCAGGGCAAATCCACACTGGGCTGGTCGGGATCTCCCACCGTGCCGTCTCCGTTTCCATCTCCACCACCGGGCTGCAATTCAATGACGCTGCAATCGCTTTTGGGCGTGCCGCACTCTACGATGATGCGCACCGTNCCCGAGCAGGCAAGGTCTCCGCTGTATAGGGTATAGGTAAACGTGAATGTGCCGCAGCAATCTCCTTCATCGGATGCCGGTCCGGCGTAGACAATCTGGCCTGGGTTTTGACTGGATTGAGTGAAGCACGGAGGAACATCCATACTGAGGAAGTAATCCGCATTGATGGCGTCGTTGTCCGTGACGTTTTCGGAGAAGGAAGCCAGGTTTGCTTGGTCGACGAAGTAAGTGTCGTCGACGGCTTGCAGATTGAAGGGGTCGCAGTCCGAATTGACTTGGGATTGCAGACCGAATGGTGCCCAAATGAGGGCGAGAAGGAGGTGAAGGGCAAGGCGCATGTCTGCAAGCAATGGAAAATGAGCCACATAATAATGACCTACGTCATCAAGTGTGCTGACGATTGTTCCTATTGCCGTTGGGAAAGGAGGCTGATTCAGGGTTTGAAACCCGCTGATTTGGGGGTCATCCGTTCCCTCGGAGGCTCCAGCCGATACCGAAGTGCAGGGTGACATTGCGGACGCGCGGTCCGAAGGGGGTGGCGCCGAGCACGGGGCCGTCTTTCTTGAGGCTGAGCGCGCTGCCGGAGATGCGGGCTTGGAAGAAGGTCGACTCGCCAATGGGCGCGCGCGCATAGGCCTGTCCCCCAAAGTCCCACGTGTTCAGTTGGTCTTCCAAACTGCTGGAGGTGTCGGATACCCGCTGCCATTTTTCAGCCTTGATCATGCGCCCGAAATAGGGGCCGGCTCCGACCTGGTAGTCGCCGAGNTTGACATCTAGAAGGACGGGGATGTCGATGTAGTTCATCCGCAGTTCGATGGTCGTGGTGCCGACCTCGGGATCTCCCCCGCGGCGGCTGCCTTTCTCTGCGTAATGCATCTCGAGGCGGATGCCCCAGTAATTGTCTGGATTGCGAATGTCGACGAAAGCCCCGCCGGACAGGCCGAGTTTGTTGAAGCCGGTGTAATCGTCCCCTTGGACTTGGGCGGCATTGATGCCGGCCACGGCACCGCCGTCAAAGCGCAGGACTTGGGCCTGACCAGCATGGGTGAGCAAGAGGCCCACAAGGGCCAGGAGCAGAAGGCGCATCATTCGGTCCACGGAAGATCGAGGCAATTCAGGACTTCCCCATTGGCATTGGTGAGCACGGCCAGCACGTGGCTGTTTTCCCGAAGCCATGTCTCGTTCCAGACGAGGGTGTAGTCGAGTTGGAGGGTGCTGCCCCCTGCAGGGTCGGTGGCGACCACCAAACCGTCGCCGCCATTGAGGCTGCTCCGGAGCACGTGGTTGTGTTCGAAATTTTCGATGACCTCAGGGTCANTGCCGTAGTCGAGTTGCGCACCGATGACGTGGCTTTCGTTGAGGAGGAGTGCGAGCCGGACCTCACCTGCGATGGTCTCGGAAAAGGTGATGTGNGTGTGCAGGTGAACGTCTTCCGCCACGGACGGGTCTGAGATGACGGCCCCTTGCAGGTGGGCGGCGGGGCTGAGGGCCAGTTCGCTGCTGACCAATGCCGGCCAGTTGTTGGGGGAAACAATCTCCGATGGACCGCCCCGCCGGTTCACCCGGCCGATGGGGTTGACTTGGAAGGCCAACTGGTCCCAGAAGAGGTTGCCCTCGGAGTTGGTCCAGTCGGTGTCGAAGGGGGCGTCGCTNACGGCGGCCAATGAGCCGGCGTGGATGGCAAGGGGATGGACCAGGCCTTCATTGTCCTCGGCCAACTGCTCGGCGAGGGCGCCCGCCGGGGGACAGTTGCCGCATTGGTGGGCCGTGAAATCCTCCAGCAACACGTGCTGGGGGCCGTTTGTGAGCGGGTCGAATGAAGGCGGTTCGGCCTCCCCGCGGTATCCGATGGTCAGGGGAATGATCGGGTCATCAATGACGTCACACCCTTGGAACGCGGCCAGGGCGATCAGCAAAAGGCTGAAAGGGCGGAGGAGGGAAATGCGCATCAGAAGCTGCTCGTGAAGGTGATTTCAAATCCGTTGGAAGCGGGCACGGCCCGGCAGACGCCGCCGATGCAGAAGATGCCTTCTCGCCGCTTTCCATAACCTATGGAGAGGCGATGGGCGCCCTCGATGCGGCCGACAGTACCGTACAAGTAGTGAACGCGCTGATCCGGGTTCGGGTTGCCGAAGTTGTATTGGTCGAGCACGGAGAAGAACCAATGCGGACTCACGGAGTACTCCGCAAGCACCGTGGCCCAGTCGCCTTTGTCCTGTTTCTGGCCGGTCTTCTCGTCGATGCCGGTGAACATGGCCTGCAGCTCGGTGCGAAGGCTGTGTCCCTTTTTGAGGCGAACCTGGGTTTCCACCACATGGACATTGGCGTTGACGATGCCCTTGAAGTCTGTGGTGACCGGGGTGGCCAGTGTATTGAAGTCGAAGTGGAAGAAGGCGTACTTGGCCTTGAAGCCCTTCGAGAACTTGCGGCTGATGTCGAAGTTGATGTCGCGGATGTACAGGTCCGTGCCGGCGCGCCAACTGTTGCGCTCATAGCCGTAAACCGCACCATCCACTCCGGTCAGCCCGGTGGTGTCGAGGCTGCTCGCGGTGGCGTATTGGAAGCTGACCTTCGTCCCGTACTTCCCCCCGAGCTTGCTCTTCCTCGGGATGGTGTAGAACACCTCGGCGGACCAACCGACCTCGCCTTGGACGACCGTGGCGTAGGGGTAGAGGGTGGCGGCGAGGTTGTAGGTGTGCTGCTTGGTGATGGCCGGGATGTAGTTGATGGGCAGGTCGAAGAGCTGCAGGTTGCGGTCCGAACGGAACTGCATGTTGTCCACCCCCTTGAAGCCCACGTTGATTCCGAGGCCCTTGGTGGACCAGCCGGCATTGACCAGGATGCCTTCCCCGTTGCGGTAAGTGTAGCCGTTGTCGGCGTTGGGATCGTTGATCTTTCGGACGTATTCGCCCATGAGTTGGAAGCCCCCTTTCTGCACCATGGCCCGGTAGCCCCAGGAGGCGACGTTGTTGGGCAATTGCAGGACGAGCGTGTCCTTGGAAATGGTGCTGCCAGATTGGAAACGGCTAACGAAACTGGCACCCAGGGTGATCCGGGTTCCGGCGGTGGCCCAGCGTCCGATGGCGTCATTGAGGTTGACCTCCGTATCGAAGGCGCGCACGGTGCCGTCGCTGTTGATGAGGCCGGAGTCGAAGTCCAGGCGCTGTTTGCCGACCAGGCCCTTGACCGTCACCCCTTGAGCGGGCATGGCCACCAGCCGGAAGCCGTCCATGGCATTGTCGATGCCGAGTTGCCGTTCCTCGTAGGACCGCAAGAGCAGCCCAGAGCCGAACTGTTCGTAGAAGTTGCCGATGGTGACTTGGAACTTCTCTTTGGTGTAGCTCGCGTAGCGGTAGCCGATGCCCGACCCTCGGAACCGGCCTGGATAGCCGAGGATGGGATCGAGGTAGCTCTCGTACCGCATGCCGGCGGCGAAATCGCCTTTGGTGTAGATGAGGTTACCAAAGGCGTTGAAGCCCGTTTTGCTCGGCGGAACCTGCGCCCCGATCAGGGAGTCTTCTTGGTAGGTCTGGAAGAGCAATTGGACATTGCCCGTGACTTGCCCCGCATCGCCATCGCCATCCTGGGCGAGAAGGGACAGGGGAAACAGGGTGCCGGCGAGGACGGCCAGGGAAAGAAAGCGGTTCATTCGGACAGCTTCAACAGCTCCTCGTAGAGCTCTTCCTCATCGCCGTCGGCATAGTTGTTGTGTTGCCAGACGACTTTCCCGTCCGCATCCACGAGGAAGGTGTGGGGCACATTGTTGACCTGCATGGCCCGCGCAAACGCCTTATTCGGGTCGAGCAGGACAGTATAGTCCCAGCTGACGCTGTTGACATATGGCTTGACCCGCATCATGCTGCGCGGATCGTCGATGGAGACGGCCACGAGTTCCACGCCGGTCTCGTCCTGCCAGTCGGGGTAGAGGTCGGCGTAGTTGTTGAGTTCGCGCTTGCAAGGGCTGCACCAGGTGGCCCAGAAACAGAAGAGGACAGGTCCCTCCGCTTCTTCGACAAACGCGCGGGTGTCGATGGTCTGGTCGTCCAGGTCCTTGAGCGAAATGGACGGGATGTCCTGGGCCTGGATTCCGGCCGACAGGGCCAGGACGAAGAGGAGGAGGAAGGGTCGGGTCATGTTTCGTTCGATGCAGATTCTGCAAGAAAAGAAAGACCGATGAGGCAGGGCCCCATCGGTCTTCCAAAAACTGTATGCGAAGGATTACTTCTTGGTCACCCGCAGGGTGGACACGCTGTCACCAGCGGTTAGCGTCACGAGATAGATACCGGACTCGAGGCCTGCGAGGTCGAGCGGGAGGCGGGTGTTGCCTGCGCTCATGGTGCCGAGATCCTGAGCGAAGACCTTCTGGCCGATCAGGTTGACCACGTCGAGGCGAACCTCTTCGTTGCCAGCGAGGCTGAGGTTGACCCAAGCGACGTCCTCCACCGGGTTGGGGTAGACGTTGAAGGTCGTGGCAGCGGCTTCTTCTTCCAGGCCGACAACAGTCTGCACGTCGGCAGCACGGGTCTCGATGG
>NYTZ01000026.1 GCA_002683735.1 Flavobacteriales bacterium | reverse complement strand
GAGGAGGTCAGCAACGTCATCGACTTGGTGTTGTACATCTTCAAGACGCTCCAGTTCGACGATTTCATCGCTCAGATTTCGCTTCGTGATCCAGAGAATCCCGACAAATACATCGGCAGCGACGAAAATTGGGACAAGGCCGAGAAGGCCATTGCCGAGGTTGCAGTCGAAAAAGGCTTGGAGACAGTCACTGAGTTGGGAGAAGCTGCGTTCTACGGACCGAAACTCGACTTCATGGTGCGCGATGCCATCGGAAGGAAGTGGCAATTGGGCACCGTTCAGATTGACTACAGCCTTCCGGAGCGTTTCGAGCTCGAGTATGTGGGGTCAGACAACCAAAAACACCGCCCGGTGATGATTCACCGCGCGCCTTTTGGCTCAATGGAGCGCTTTGTCGCCATTCTCATTGAACACTGCGCCGGTAAATTCCCGTTGTGGCTGACCCCGGAACAGGCGCGAATCCTGCCGGTTAGTGACAAGTTCAACGACTACGCAAAGGAGGTTTCAAAATCCCTTGAAAAGCGCGATATTCGCGCCCTCGTTGACGACCGAAGTGAAAAGGTTGGGAAGAAGATCCGCGAAGCGGAACTCGACAAAGTCCCGTACATGCTCATTGTGGGAGGAGATGAGGCCGAGAACGGAACCGTGGCCGTGCGTAAGCAAGGCGAAGGGGATGTAGGAGGCATGACCACTGCCGCATTTTCCGACCTGATCGAAAGTGAAGTCCGGGATTTGCTGGGTGGCAATGAGATGATTGAACAACCAAACTGATAGCACCATCGCTATTCGACGCAGACGATCCCGAGGCCCAGCCCGGGTGATCAAAAAGAACCCGCACAGGACGAACCGGGAAATCCGGGCGCCCAAAGTGCGTTTGGTCGGTGACAATGTTGGCGATGCCGATATCGTCGAATTGGATGATGCCATCAAGATGGCTGAGGAGCAGGAATTGGACCTTGTGGAGATCTCCCCGAAAGCGGATCCTCCGGTTTGCAGAATTCTGAATTACCAGAAATTCCTGTACGACCAGAAGAAGAAGCAGAAAGAGATCAAGGCCAACCAGGCCAAGGTGACCCAGAAGGAGATTCGTTTCGGTCCCAACACGGACGACCACGATTTCAACTTCAAGGTGAAGCACGCCCGCAAGTTCCTTGAGGAGGGCAACAAGCTCAAGGCGCACGTCTTCTTCCGCGGAAGAAGCATCGTCTTCAAGGAGCGTGGAGAAATCCTGTTGCTGCGTTTCGCGCAGGAGCTAGAGGACGTGGGTACGGTGGAGCTGATGCCGAAACTGGAAGGGAAGCGAATGTTCATCACGCTCCGACCGAAAAAGTAAATCCCGGGGAGGGCATCAGCCTGAACCACCATATACGGACGACATGCCGAAGATGAAGACCAAGAGCAGCGCCAAGAAGCGTTTCACCGTGACCGGTACGGGAAAGCTGAAGCGCAAGCACGCCTTCAAGTCCCACATTCTCACCAAGAAGGGGACAAAGCAGAAGCGTAACCTGACCCAGACGGGCTTGGTGAGCAAGGCGGATACGCCGAACATCAAGACCCAGTTGGGCATCTGACACTGAATTCAAACCGGCGTCCAGCCCCCAAGATCCCGCCAGTGCGGGACGCTGTCCGCCAAATCCAATAGAACATGCCTCGTTCAAACAATGCCGTCGCCAGCCGTGCGCGCCGGAAGAAAGTCCTGAAAATGGCCAAAGGGTACTACGGTGCCCGCAAGAATGTCTGGACCGTCGCCAAAAATGCGGTGGAGAAAGGCTTGACCTACGCTTATGTCGGTCGCAAGCTCAAGAAGCGCCAGTTTCGCTCCCTCTGGATCCAGCGGATCAACGCCGGTGCCCGCCAGCACGGCATGAGCTACTCCAAGTTCATGGGCCAGTGCCACAAGGCCGGNATCGAACTGAACCGCAAGGTCCTCGCTGACCTTGCGCTGAACCACCCTGCCGCCTTNAAGGCCGTGGTGGANCAGGTCAAGTGATCNTCACTNCGNCTCCCAAGAAAAAGCCGGCCAACAGTCGGCTTTTTTCATAGGCGTTGTTTCGGGACGCCCCAAACGCACACAGCCTTTGCGTTCAGCGTCCCAGCACACGGCCCTTGGCGATGGCTGCAGGCGTGTAGGTCGGGTCGAGCTTCAACGCCACCTCGTAAGCTTGAAGAGCTTCCCCACTTCTTCCCTGGCTCTCGATGGAGAGGCCCCGGTTGTAGTGGGCCTGGTGGTAGTATGGCAGGCGGGAAATGGCTTCGTCGAACCACATTTCCGCGCTGTCGTACTGAGCGAGGTACTCGAGGTAAACAAAGCCTTTGTTGAAGGCGGCAGACGCATTCATGCTGTCTAGCTTGAGAATGCGGTCGTAGAGGTCAAGGGCCTGTTCATATCGGCGTTCCTCGCGAAAACCGGATTCCTGCAGATACATCGCTTCGTCGTAGAGGGCCTCGATGCTGTTGGGCCGNAGGTNCCGCGCAGTCTTGAAATACTCGAGGGCCANATCATTTCCGGCACCGGCATAAAGCAGTCCCAGTTGGATGAAGGCGTCGTAGCGTTGCGGGTTGACTTCGGCCGCAGTTTGGAATGAGCTAACGGCCTTGACCGTATCCCGGGTTTCGAGATAGAGGCGGCCTTTCAAGAAATACGCTTCATCGAGGCGGTCATTCACGCGCAACGCGTCATTGATGCGGGCCAAGGCAGGCTCATAAGACCTCAACAACAGGTCCACTTTGGCCAGGGCGAGCAAGGCCGGGGGGAAGTTGGGGTCTATGCGCAACACCGATTCCCACTCGCGAACGGCCCCTTCGAAATCTCGGACCTCGAACCTCAGGGCGCCCAAGTTTTGTCGGTCTTCGATGCGGGTGGAGTCCGCCAGAAGGGCCAAGGCGTAGTCGTCAATGGCAGCACCGGTCTCTCCGCGGCGCCATTGGTACGCTGCGCGGGCGGAATAGCGGCTCGCGTCCTGGGGAGATTCGAGAATGCGCGTATTGAGCCAAGCGAGGGAGTCGGACACCGGCTTTTCCGACGTCCGTCCTCCCTCGGTGTTGGGTTGGCAACCCCAGGCAGCCATGGCCAGCATGGTGCCCCAGAAATGAAGGCTGCTGGGCATCAAGCTTCAGCCTGCTCCACCACCTCTTCGGCGGTTTCGTCGCGGAGTGCAGCTTTGATGCCGGTTTCGAGCTCCTCCATGAGTTCGGGGTTGTCCTCGAGCAAGTTCTTGACCGCATCCCGTCCCTGGCCAAGGCGGGTCTCGCCGTAGCTGAACCAGGATCCGGATTTCTTGACAATGCCCAAATCCACACCGAGGTCGATGATTTCGCCGACCTTGGAAATGCCTTTGCCGTACATGATGTCGAACTCGGCGCGGCGGAACGGAGGCGCAACTTTGTTCTTGACGATTTTGACCTTGGTGCGGTTGCCCATCACTACGTCCCCGTCTTTGATTTGGCTGCTGCGGCGGATGTCAATGCGCACGGAGGAGTAGAACTTCAATGCGTTACCACCGGTGGTCGTTTCGGGGTTGCCGAACATCACACCGATTTTCTCCCGAAGCTGGTTGATGAAGACACAGCAGCAGCCCGTCTTGTTGATGGTGGATGTCAGCTTGCGGAGCGCTTTGGACATCAGACGCGCTTGGAGGCCCACGGCGCTGTCTCCCATCTCTCCTTCGATTTCGGCACGCGGGGTGAGGGCAGCCACGGAGTCAATGACGATCAGATCAATGGCGCCGGAGCGAATCAGGTTGTCGGCGATCTCGAGGGCTTGCTCTCCATTGTCAGGCTGGGAGATGAGGAGGNTTTCGGTGTCCACACCCAGTTTCTCGGCGTAGTACTTGTCGAAGGCGTGCTCGGCATCGATGAACGCGCAAATGCCACCGGCCTTTTGGGCTTCGGCAATGGCGTGGGTGGCGAGGGTGGTCTTGCCGGAGCTTTCGGGCCNGTAGATCTCCACCACTCGGCCACGGGGGAANCCGCCCACACCCAGAGCGATGTCGAGGGAAAGGGAGCCGGAAGAGATGGCATCGATCTTTTCTACGGCTTCGTCGCCGAGTTTCATCACGGTGCCTTTTCCGTAGGTCTTGTCGATGCGGTCAAGGGTGAGTTGCAGCGCCTTGAGTTTGTCCTTGTTGTCTGAAGCCATGTCGGGTGTTTTCAATGGAAGCGATAGCAAAGTAGATGCACGGGTCCGTAAGGGATTTACGGTGCCGGAAGTTTTTGTGAACGGGGGGTCAACGTTCGCCTTCGAAGGCGGCGAGCACCTCAGCGGCGTGCTCTTTGACCTTGGGTTTGCGGATGATGGCGGCTATGTTGCCTTCGCCGTCGATGCAGAAGGTGGTGCGGTGCGTACCGTCGTATTCGCGCCCCATGAATTTCTTCAACCCCCACACGCCATACAGGTCTTGCAAAGCATGGTCTTCGTCCACGAGCAGGTCGAAAGGGAGTTGAAACTTATCGATGAACTTCCGGTGAGAGGCCGCATGGTTGATGCTCACACCAAGCACGTCGATGCCGGCCGTTTTGAGTTTAGCCATGCCGTCGCGCAGACTGCAAGCCTGGTTCGTGCATCCCGGGGTGTTGTCCTTGGGATAGAAATACAATGCCACTCGGCGGCCTGAGTAATCAGAAAGCAGGTGGGTTTTGCCGTCTTGGTCGAGGGCTTCAAAAGCGGGTGCGGGGTCGCCAACGTTGAGGTGATGCATGCGAATCAAACTGCGATGTGCCTGTGATGTTCAAGGCTTTGCCTTTGAAGGTCGGACATGGCGCGGAACGGGTACTTTCGCCATCCGTGATGTACGTGGACGTCATTCTGCCTTTGGCCCTACCGGGCTTGTTGACCTATGCTGTGCCCGAGGGAGAGGCGGTGCAGGTGGGGGCACGGATTGTGGTGCCATTGCGGGGCAAGCGGTTGCACACTGCGGTGGTCCGTCGGCTGCACGATCNCCGGCCGGAACACAGAGTGGAGCCTTTCGTCTCCGTGTTGGACGAAGCTGCACTTTTGTCGGAATCGACGCTGCGTTTCTGGGATTGGATGGCCGCGCATTTCTGCTGCGGTCCAGGAGAGGTGGCGCTGGCAGCCTTGCCCTCCGGCATGCGGTTGGCCAGCGAGACCAAGCTTCAATTGTCGCCGGATTCGGAAGGCATGGACGAAGCCCGGCTCGATGACCGTGGTTTCCAAGTGGTGGAGGCGCTGCGACTCCGNGGGGCGATGACCTTCAAGGATGTGGGCGACCTCCTTGGCGTGCGCAATCCGGCGTCCGCGTTGCGTCCGCTGGTAGAGCGGGGCTGGGTGTTGTCCTCGGAGGAGATGAAACGGGGCCCGGGTCGGAAAGTCGTATCGATGGTTCGGTTGTCGGAGCGCGCAGCCAGGGACGAGGATTGGCTGGGTGAACAACTCGACCTCTTGGATGCCCGTGCCCCGAAACAATCGCGTGCCATGATGGCCCTGTTGTCCGAGGAAGGGTGCAGGACCGGGGTGGCCTTGGCATCACTGACCCGCACGGAAGGGGTGGACGCTTCGCTGTTCAGCCGTCTGATGGACAAGGGGTTGGTCTTTCGCTTCAAACAAGATCCATGGTTGGACGGGGCAGGAGAGGAGCAGGCCACGAAACTGGCTGTGCTGAGCACAGCTCAGGAAGTCGCGTTGCAGGCCTGTGAGAAGGGACTGGCTGAGAAAGGCATCGTGCTGTTGGAAGGGGTCACCGGCAGCGGGAAGACCGAGGTGTACACCCACCTCATCCATCAGGTGTTGGAGCAGGGCAGGGATGCGCTGTTCCTCGTCCCTGAAATCGCGCTCACGACGCAGTTGATTGTCCGTCTGCGCAAGTTTTTTGGCGACCGGTTGGAAGTGTACCACAGCCGTTTTACGCCGCGGGAGCGGACGACCACGTTCCGTCGGGTAGCGGAGGAGCGCGGCAAGGGCAGGTTGCTGGTCGGTGCGCGCAGTGCTGTTTTTCTCCCGTTCCGGAACCTCGGCCTCATTGTCGTAGACGAAGAGCATGACCCCAGCTACAAGCAGCATGATCCGGCGCCGCGCTACCAAGCGAGGGACGCAGCGGCCATGTTGGGGCGCCTGCATGGTGCAGGGGTCCTGTTGGGATCGGCCACGCCGTCATTGGAAGCCCGTTGGGCAGTTCAAGGGGGCAGGGCAATGCATGTGCCGCTGACCGAACGGTTTGGCGGGACTTCACTTCCTGAAGTGGAGTTGGTGGACCTCAGGAAGGCCCACAAGCAGCGCAACATGGAAGGGCATTTCAGCCGCCGGTTGCTGGAGGCCATGGGAGAAGCTTTGGGGGCCGGAAAACAGGTCATCCTGTTTCAGAATCGGAGGGGATATGCACCGGTGACCCAATGCCGCACTTGTGGNTGGGTTCCAGAATGTGCCCGCTGCGATGTGTCCTTGACTTACCACAAATACTTGAAGGACCTGCATTGCCACTACTGCGGCTACCGGGAGAGCGAACCGCTCAGTTGCCCGCGGTGCGGCAGTGAAGAGGTGTTGGCCAAGGGGCTGGGCACGGAGCGGATTGAAGAAGAGATCGCCGCCCATTTCCCCGAGTTCAAGTCGGCACGCATGGACTTGGATACAACCCGCACCCGCNACGGACACGAGCGGATCATTCGTTCGTTTGAGTCGGGCGAGGTTCAAATCCTTGTGGGAACGCAGATGGTTACCAAGGGCTTGGACTTTGAGCGCGTCGGTCTCGTGGGCATCCTTCAGGCCGACCGGATGTTGCACTATCCGGATTTTAGGGCGTTGGAGCGGACGTTCCAATTGTTGACCCAGGTGGCAGGTCGCGCGGGCCGAAGGTCTGACCAAGGCCTCGTGCTTGTTCAGACCTTTGATCCGGAGCATTGGGTGTTCGACCATGTCGTGCGCCACGATGCTTTGAGCATGGCCAATGCAGAGCTGCAGGAGCGCAAGGAGTTTCACTACCCCCCGTTCGTCAGGCTCATCCGCCTGGTGTTGCGCCACCGCGATCCGCATCGCGTCCGACATGGGGCGGCCGCACTGGCGGGCCGGTTGCGCAGCCGGTTTGGTGGTCGAGTGGTTGGTCCGGAGGAACCAACCATTGCCAGGGTCCACGACACTTACCATCGGCACATCCTCCTCAAGCTGGAACGGGAGGCCGATTCAAGCGCTGCCAAGCAGGCCTTGCTGGAGGACATTGCGGCGTTCCAGGCCGTGCCAGATTACAAGGCCATCCGGGTCGTCATCGANGTCGATCCTTATTGAGNCTTGTATAAAACAAGACGAAAGCCTAACTTTATGACATGNTTGTGAAAAAGTCCTGCCTCTGTTGTTGCTGCTGTCCGGTTCCTCCGGGTGCGGTATCGTCGTATGGCATGGACTCCTGATTCCATCCTGAATTTTTCGACTGAACGCAGCCCGGCCCGATGAGCCGGGCTTTTTGTTTTCCCGCCCCTCCAATTTCCTCGACATGTTGTCCCCCCTTTCCCTCTCCCACACCACTAAATCCGCACCCACCATTCACATTCTCCACGAAAATGCAGTGTGGGTTGCCCCCCTGCGTCATGAATTAAACGCCCTCGGTCTTCCGCATCAGGAGTGGTTCATTGACCAAGTGGAGCTGGACCTCATGCAGGCCCCACCTGAAGGTGTCTTCTTCAACCGNATGTCGGCGAGCAGCCATACCCGGGACCACCGCTTTGCCTGGGAAGCGACCCGTGGAATCATGTCCTGGCTGGAGGCCCACGGCCGGCGCGTCATCAACAACCGCAAGGCGACGGCGTTGGAGGTCAGCAAGGTGGAGCAGNTCATCGCCTTGCAGGACCATGGCCTTTCCGTTCCACGTTCCATGGCGGTGACCGGAGCGGATGCCGTGCGCCGTGCGGCGACCAAATGGGACGAGGCTTTCATATTGAAGCCCAACCGAGGCGGCAAGGGAACCGGGGTCAGCCTGATTCGGAATGAACGCGAGCTGGAGGCNGTTCTGCAGGATTTTCATGCCTACACGCTCGATGGCACGGTGCTGTTGCAGGAATATATCCGTCCCGCAGATGGGCGTGTGCTGCGCTTGGAGTTCGTCGGGCAACAGCACCTGTATACCGTCAGCATTGACGCGGGAGGTGGATTTGATCTGTGTCCATCTGATGCCTGCCAAGTGGGCCATGCCTACTGCCCTGCGGATGGCCGATCCAAGTTTGAAATCCTTGCAGACCACCAGCCCCAGACGCTCTCGGCCTGCCTGTCCTTTCTCAAGGATGTCGGCATGGAGGTGGCGGCCATGGAGGCGGCTCCAGGCACCGATGGGACCTTGCACTTCTATGACATCAACATCAACACCAACTACAATTCCGAAGCCGAGTCCCGTCTGGGGGATGGCCGCCGCGGCATGAAGGCCATCGCGGAGTTCCTGGGGAATGAGCTCCAGCTTCAGTTGGCCGCCACTCCTTCAAAAGCGGCGTCATGATTCAGTCTGTTTCCACATCAACCCGCGATTCAAAAGTCCGCTCCGTGGCCGTTGTTGGTGGCGGGGTCATGGGCGCGTTCACGGCGGCCCACCTGCTTGACCTCGGCGTGTCTGTGACGCTATACAATCCGCATCCCCTCGGCGAAGGGCCCGGTGCGTCGGTGGACACTGGGCGCAGCTTTCGGGTGCACTACGGCGAAGACTGCGGACTCATTTCGATGGCGGTGCGCAGCCGGAGCCTCTGGCAAGAATGGTCCCATCGCATGGGCCGCCCGCTGTTGCACCCCACCGGCAAGTTGCTGGTCGAAGAGGGCCAGGTGGGGCGTCACACGTTTGACAGCTGGTTGACCCTGCGCAAAATGGGCCTGAAGGCAGACCGGCTGGGCAGGGGGCCGATTGCTGAAGAATGGCCGGGCTTCTGGGCTAAATCGGCCACGGTGGACCGTTTGGGAGGGGTCTTGGATCCGGAGGTCATTCTCAAGGGATTGTCGCAGGTCTTGCACGCCCAAGGCTGTGTGATGAGGCTTGAGGCGCTGGACATGAAGGAGAATCGAATCCGGTCGGCCGAAGGGTGGTCGGAATTTGATGCTGTGGTGTTGACGGCTGGGGCTTGGACCCGCCGCTGGGTGCCGGTGTCCATGGAAGTGACCCGGCAGCAACTGGTCTATTTCGACGCCCGACCCTTGGGGGATGTGTTGAATCGGCTTCCCGTCTTCAGCGACCCCGAGTCGGGATTCTATGCCATTCCCACAGTGAAGGATGGCCGGATCAAGGTGGCCAATCACCACCCTGGACCTGCAGGGCACCCGGATGGGGATGACCGGAAGGTCAGCGCTGAATTCGAGGCCGCCGCCCGACAATTCCTGGCCAAGCACCTTCCTTCGCTCGCGGATGCAGAGGTGGTGCATCGGCATGTCTGTTTCTACAGTGGGACGGCCGACCGAGATTTCATCCTCGACCGGTCCAAGGAGGGGTGGGTCATGGGCGCGGGGTTCAGCGGCCACGGCTTCAAATTCTCACCCTTGATTGGGAGGCTGTTGGCTCAGATGGCCGTTGGGCAGGAGACGGAGGTGGACATCCGTCGATTCTCGATGCACCGGCCTGCGCTGGCCGGCGAGCGGTTGACATTGGCTGTTTGATCAATCAGTGGTGCCCTCCTCGGAATCCGGCTCGTGGCGCACCCACAAATGGGCGATGGCGCCCATCAGGAGGGTGAATGCAACCGTGCAGGCCACGGCATACCCGATGGTGCCGGTGGGCTCGGGCACATCCATGCTGTCCTTGGCGAGCTGGGCCAACCGGAGCCGGGCATTGAAAATGATGAAGTGAGACCCGTAGGCGACCAACGGGGCAAGGACCAGCCAAGCCTTGAACCAAGGTTCATAAGGGGCCAATGTGGTCTTCATCTCGCTCCAAAAATGGCGCTGCCGATGCGCACCATATTGCTGCCTTCTTCGACGGCAATCTTCCAGTCTCCGCTCATGCCCATGGACAAGGTGGTCCAGTCCCGGTCCGGGCCATGTTGCTCGAAAAGGCGGCGCAGACCGGCGAATTCCCGGCCCACTTGACGGGTGTCGTCGGTGAAGGATGCCATGCCCATCAAACCGCCCACGCGAATGTGGGGGAAGTGTCCCTGGTCCACCTCGCCCACGAGGACTTCAAGTTCCGCAGGGTTGAGGCCGAACTTGCTCTGCTCTTCGGCGATGTGAAGCTGGAGGAGTACCTCAATGCACCGGCCGTTGGCAGCAGCCCGCTTGTCGATTTCGGCCAAGAGTCCCGGTTGATCCACCGCATGGATGAGGTCCACGAATGGGGCGATGTACTTGACCTTGTTGCGCTGCAAGGTTCCAATCTGGTGCCACCGCAATTCAGCGAATCGATCAGGGTCAGGTGCATCCTGTGCGGTTAGCGCTTCGTGCTTTGAGACGAGCTCTTGAACCCGGTTTTCCCCAAACAAGCGTGCACCCGCTTGGTAGGCTTCGACCACAGCTTCCAGCGGTTTGGTCTTGCTCACCGCGATGAGGGTGACGTGATCGGGAACGGCCGCGCGGGCTGCGTACCAGGCTTCTGAAATCGTGCCCATGGTGGCAAAGGTTACACCGCCGGTCCGAAATCGTACAAGGCAAGTCCACTGCGTAGCTTCGGGGCGATCCAGGTGCTCTTTGGGGGCATGTGCCGGCCGGCATCCGCCGCCGATTTCATTTGTCTGAAATCGAGCGGAGGGAGCAGAAAAGCCAGTTCGCATTCAGGAACTGGCGTCCGGTCGTGTTCGGCTTGGGTCAAGCAGCGCAACCGCCGATCGGTTCTGGGCGCATGGATGCCGAAAATCGGAGCGAAGACGCGGTCCTGAAGCCACTCCGGCAACGTCAGGCTCCCGGGCTCGAGGGCCACGGCCAGACGGTGGTCGGCGGCGCCGCGGAGCTGCAATTCCACGGTGCCTGAGGGCAAGGGTGCATCCAAGTTTAAACACTGGACCTCTGGCAGGGCCTCGATTGCCGCCACAGCATCCACCCATGCCCATTGGCCATCGGCATTGACGAGCCGTCGGTGGTAGCCGCGGAAGACGAGCTGGTCGCCGGGAACCAGGAGCGCCATGAAATGCTGAGCGCCCGGATGATCGGGGTGGGCCAAGGAAAGCTGCCGGCTGGAGGCCACGCGGTGGTGGCCGTCGGCAATGTAAAGGGCTGGAATTTGCGACAACAGGGGGGCCAGATCGCCATCGGCTTCCGGTACTTTCCAGAGGGTGTGCCGGACACGGTCGGTGGTGGTGAAGTCGAGGTCGGGCCGGCCGGTCATCCGCCGTGCGCACGCCTCCGTCAGTTCGGGCAGGGGGTCGTGGGCAAGCAAAGTGGGCTCGGCGTTGAGTCCCACTTGTTCGAGGTAGCGGGCGAAGAGCGTCTCCCTTGCCGCAAGGGTGGCCTCGTGTGCCTTGACCTGTCCCTTCGCCGCAGCACCGGTATCCACCAAGGCCACGATGCCGGTGACCACACCGTGCCTACTCTCTTGCTGCATGAGGTAGAAGTGAGGCGCAGTGTCGCGAACGAGCCACCCACGGTCGACGAAGCATTCGAATGCCCTGCGAACCGGCGCCATATCCGCGCCATGGGGCGATTGGACCCCGTGCGGATGAATCACATGCATGTAGCTGAACGGGTTGCGGGACAGCTTGTCCTGCAACTCATCATCGGTGTAGGTCAAATAACTCCGCGTGGCCACGAGGTGGGCTTTGTCGCGCGGAGGCAAGACCCCGTTAAAGGGGCGGATAAGGGCGGGCTTCGTGGTCATTGAACGCAGCTCGGCACCGGACGGACCGGTGGGGAGTCCGAATTAACGCAATTCGAGAATGCGCTCGACGAGCTCTTCTCCAATGCGATTCTGGGCCTCCAACGTGGCTGCGCCGATGTGGGGCGTCAGGGCGATGCCCGGTGCGGACAACACTTCAACTTTGGGCTTTGGCTCTCCGACGAAGACGTCGAGCGCTGCGGCCCGCAGGTGACCGGATGCCACCGCCGCGACGACAGCCGCTTCATCGACCGTGCCACCACGGGCGGTGTTCACGAGCATTGCGCCGGATTTCATGGCGGCGACGCCGTCCGCATCCAGGACAGGCGATCCATCGGCCTGGGCGGGCACGTGGAAGGTGATGGCGTCAGCTTGGGCCAACACCTCGGAAAGCGACATGAGCGGCACTTCGACCGACACTTCCTGAAACTGACCCGCGCCCACCGGAATTTGGAGTTGAACGCTGCGGGAAGTGCCGACCTGATCACAGCCGATGACATTCATGCCACATCCGAGAGCGTACTGGGCCACCGCATTGCCGATGCGGCCGAATCCCACGATGCCAAGGGTTTTGCCGCGCAGTTCGATGCCCTTGGCGTAGGCCTTTTTCAGCGCTTTGAATTCAGCCCCTCCCTGCTTGGGCATGGCGGCATAGCTTTTGTGCAGCGAGCGGGCCATGGCAAAAAGATGGGCCATCACCAGCTCGGCCACACTTTGGGAGCTGGCGGCAGGGGTATTGAAGACCACCTTACCCTGATCCCGAGCGTAGTCCACATCAATGTTGTCCATGCCGACGCCGCCCCGTCCGATGAACTTGAGGTCCGGACAAGCGTCGATGACGTCTTTGCGCACCGTCGTCGCACTTCGGACGAGGATGCCAGCATAGCCTTCTGCGTTGAGGGTGTCAATCAGCTTGGACTGCTCCACATGGTCGGTGGAGACGAAAATGCCTTCGGCTTCGAGGGCGGCCTTGGCACTGGCAGAGATGCCGTCGTTGGCGAGAACTTTCATGGGGGTTTAGGGGAAAAGGCTTAGCCGTGGGTGCGTTCGAATTCCTGCATCACGTCGACGAGGACTTGGACGCTGGACAGCGGGAGGGCATTGTACATGGAGGCGCGGAATCCACCCACGGAACGGTGGCCTTTGATGCCATTGATTTGGGCGGCGGCACAGGCGTCCAGAAAGTGGGGCGTGTGGGCATCGTCCGCAGCGGTAAAGGTGACGTTCATCACGCTTCGGGAGTTGTGCTGAGCAAATCCATTGAACAGCGGATTGCGGTCGATTTCTCCGTAGAGCAATTCAGCCTTGGCGGCATTGCGCTTCTGCATTTCCGCCACACCGCCCTCTGATTGGAGCCACCGGAGGGTGAGCATGCTGGTGTAGACTGCGAAGACCGGAGGGGTGTTGAACATGCTGTCCTTGCTCGCGTGCACGGCCAAGTCGAGGTAGCTGGGCAGTTCGCGGCCATGCTTTCCGGCAAATTCTTTGTCGTAGATGTAGAGTACCGTTCCCGCGGGTCCCATGTTCTTCTGAGCACCGGCATAGATGCAGGCGTATTTTTCGATGTCCACCGGACGCGAGAAGATGTCCGAACTCATGTCCGCCACAAGGGGGGTGTCGATGACTGGGTCTCCCTTGTACTGGGTGCCGAAAATGGTGTTGTTTGTGGTGATGTGCACTGCGCCGGCCGCACTGGTGGACGGCAGTGC
>NYTZ01000025.1 GCA_002683735.1 Flavobacteriales bacterium | reverse complement strand
TGAGCATAGACCCCAGCAACGGGGAGGTGCGCGCCTGGGTGGGCGATCTGGACTATCAGTGGTCCCAATTTGACAATGTCATTCAGTCACGCCGTCAGGTCGGCTCGACATTCAAGCCCTTTGTGTACGCCACGGCCATCCGCTTGGGCTTGGACCCGTGCACGGAACTGCCCAATCAGAAGACGTGCATCGAGATGCCGCAAGGACAAGATCCGTGGTGTCCCGAAAACAGTGACCTTGCCTATGGAGAGATGGTGACGTTGGAATACGCTCTGGCGAACTCCATGAACACCGTGACCGCCAAGCTGATTAAGGATTATGGGGTGGAGCGTGTGGTCGAACTCGCGCACGCCATGGGCATCCAAAGTGACATCCCGGCGGTTCCCTCCATCGCACTCGGAGTGGCCCAATTGTCCTTGCAGGAGGTCACCAGTGCCAACGCCACGTTTGCCGGGGGCGGGGTGTGGCATGCGCCGCGGATCATTCGCCGAATCGAAGACAAACGGGGCAACACCATTTATGAGCCTAGGCCCGAGATTCAGCAGGGGCTGGACGCCGCCACGGCGTACCGCGTGCTGGAGATGATGAAAGGCGTGGTCGACGGGGCGTACAATGCGGAGCTGGGCACCAAGGGCACGGGCATCCGCCTCCGAATGGACCTTGATCACCGCGACTACGATGGCTTGAAGATTCCGATGGCCGGAAAGACGGGGACGACCCAATCCAATGCCGACGGTTGGTTCATCGGCCTCACCCCGGAACTGGTGACGGGCGTTTGGGTCGGGGCCTCCGATCCGGCGGTCCGGTTTTCCACCACCACAAAGGGCCAGGGGGCGAACACGGCCTTGCCCATTTTCGGATTCTACATGAAAGACGCGTTGGCCGACCCCAACATCGGACTGACGGCGGATGACTTTCGCCCGCCGGAAGGGGCCACCCAAGCCGTGCCGTGCCGAGAGGTGCTGGAGGCACGGAGCCTCGACTTCCGGGGCGGAGGGGATGTGGACGACGACAACCTATTTGAATGACGACATGGCACTGAACAAAACGGTCCAGAATGCGCNGGAGGCCTGCGCCGGAATCGAAAGCGGCATGACCCTGATGCTGGGCGGATTCGGCCTGTGCGGCATCCCCGAGNGTAGCATCACCGAATTGGTCCGCTTGGGCGTGGTCGATTTGACGTGCATCTCCAACAATGCCGGGGTGGACGATTTCGGGTTGGGCCTGCTCCTTCAGGGCAAGCAGATTCGCAAGATGATTTCGAGTTACGTGGGCGAAAACGATGAGTTCGAGCGCCAGATGCTGTCCGGGGAGCTGGAAGTGGACTTGATTCCGCAAGGCTCCTTGGCCGAGCGCTGCCGGGCAGGGGGCGCAGGCATTCCCGCCTTTTTTACCCCGGCTGGTTTCGGGACCGAGGTGGCCAAGGGCAAGGAGGTGCGCGACTTTGATGGCAAGCCGCACATCCTTGAAACGGCCCTCACGGCGGACTACGCTATTGTCAAGGCTTGGAAGGGCGACACCGCCGGCAACCTCATATACAAGGCCACTGCCAAGAACTTCAATCCGCCGATGGCCATGGCCGGGCGGATCACGATTGCGGAAGTGGAGGAGCTCGTTCCTGCCGGCGAATTGGACCCCAACCAGATCCATACGCCGGGCATCTTCGTCCAGCGGATTTTCCAGGGCGAGGGGTACGAGAAGCGCATCGAGCAGCGGACCGTTCAGGGATGACCTCCGGTTGGCTCGCATACATCGGCCCCGGTGGGGGGGTGACCGTCGGTGCGTTGCTGGTGATTTTCATCGGCGGCCTGGTGCTGTTTGCCCTCGGCTTCATCGTTTGGTTGCGCATCAAGCGGTTCCTGCGTGGACAGGGCAAGGCCAAATGGGGCCTGAAGCTGCTGACCCAGTCGGTGGCTTTGCTGGCGCTGTTGTCCGCCTTTGGTTGGATGGCCCAGCACAGGGCCAAAAAGGACCGGGACTTCGGCGGGCTCAATGGGGTCGTGGAGGTGCTGTCGGGCTTCCCCGACCAGTTCCAGCGGTCGGTGGAAGAGGTGCAGACCCTGCCACAGACGTTCGTGCCGACCCCGGCGGACTTCACTCCGGTCAACCGGCTGAAGCAGGACGTGCTCACNCTGACGGCGTACTCCAATGATGCTGAAGGTCGGACGATTGCGGTTCGCAACCTTCGGGACGGCAAGGAGCTGCACCGCTGGACGTTGCCCGACACATTGGGCCCGCTGAAGCCCCATTGGCGGGTCCACCATCCAGTGCTGCTCGAAGACAAATCGGTGGTCAGCTTCATCACCAACCGCTCGCCCTTGTTCCGGCTGGATTCCNCGTCCAATGTGGTGTGGCGTCAGGACAGCTTGAGCTTCCACCACGCCATGAACCGCGGGGCGGACGGCAGCCTGTGGGTGTGCACCATGCGCTGGGAGCGGGGGGGGCGCCACATCGCGTACCGTGGCCGGTACCGCATGGGCGATCGGACCGTGCATTTCCTGGACAACAGCGTGGCGCGTATCGACCCGGAAACTGGCCACATCCGCGAGGTGCACTCCATGGCGGAGGTCCTTCGGGACAATGGCCTCGACCATTTGATCCTTCGGTCCGGCGATGCGCAGGACCCGCTCCACCTCAACGATGTCGAACCGGTGTTGCGCGGATCGGAGCACATGGAGGTTGGGGACCTGTTCCTGAGCTTCCGAAACCTGCAATGCGTCCTGCAATTCCGGCCGACCACCGGTGAAGTGGTGCGGGTCATCGATGGCCCACTGGCTGCTCAGCACGACGTGGACATTGTGGACGACAGCACGCTTGTAATCTTCAACAACAACGTTCAGGAAAACAACGGGGTCTACACCAACAAGGCGGACAAATACCCGGTCTCCAAGGATCAGGTGGAGCTGGCGCATTACCACAGTCAGATCATCCGGGTCGATCTCGGGACCGGGCGGTTCACCCCCCTCTTCACCGGGTTGATGGCGGAGCAGGGCATCATGACGGCGAGTGAAGGCCTGCAGGAGTCGCTGCCCGACGGTCGGTGGTTCCTTGAAGAGCAGAATTCCGGAGAACTTTGGGTGGTTGGACCGGAGGGTGTTCTCTACCACGACGTGCATGCGGCCCACCACGACGGCCACCATCACTTGCCGAACTGGACGCGGGTGTTGCCGGCCTTTCCCTCGCCATGATCGTCACGGCCAGCATTCTCGTGTCCAGCTATGCCGGCTTCTACCTGCTCCGCCGCAGGCTGGATGTCCTGTCTAAGCTTGCCTTGAGAAGCGTGCACTTGCTGGATGGCTTGCTTGAGTCCGGGGATGAGGACGAGAAGTTGGAGGCGTTGGAGGACCGCACCTTGCACGTGTTGTTGTCCTTGCTGGGATTGTTGGTCTTGGCCCTCGCCGTCGCATTGATCACGGCGGCCATGCCGTGGGCCGTGGGTCAGGGATTGGGCGTACCCGACGCGATGTCCGCCTTCGGGACTTGGACCGGCATTCTGGCGCTGTCTATTGGGGGCACCCTCAGTTTCGTGTTGCCCGAGTGGAAGCGTTCGGAGGGGGCTTATTCGCCCCTAGACCAGCTGCTGCACCGCATCGCTTTGGACCACCCGACGCTGCATCGGTGGCTCCACGACCGGGAAGTCCGTCGCTGGCGCACACGCGGCGGGGAGCGGGAGCCACTTTTTCTGCTCGTCACCGGCCTCGCCCGAGCCGGGACGACCAGCCTGCTCCAACGGTTGGTGGAGACAGGGGCATTCAGCAGCCTCAACTACGCCAACATGCCCTTTGTGATGGCGCCGGGCACCTGGCGCCGGTTCTATAAACCTAAAGTGGGCGAACTCGAGGAGCGCAGCCATGGCGATGGCATCCTTGTGGGTGCGGACTCCGCCGAGGCGTTGGAAGAGCCGTTTTTTCTCGCCCACACCGGGGGCGCATTCGTGGCGGAGGATCACCTCGTGCCGCATAGGGTGGACGCCGAATTGTACGGCCGTTACCTCGACTACCAGGGCCTCGTGCGCAATCCGGGAACGACTTATTTGGCCAAGAACAACAACGCGCTGTTGCGCTACCCGTCGCTGCGGGAGCATAACCGGGATTTCACTGCCGTGTTGATGTTCCGCGAACCGCTGGCCCATGCGGCTTCCCTTTTGGACATGCACCGCCGGTACACCGCCATGCAAGACGGTGACCCTTTCGTTCGGACCTACATGGACTGGCTTGCCCACCACGAGTTTGGAGGCGGACAGAAACCGTTCCGCTTTGGCAGCGCACCGGCATTGGGTGACCCGGAAACGCTGGACTACTGGTTGGACCGGTGGACGGATTACTACCGACACGCCCTGACGGTGGACGGCCATCGGCTGCTTTTGGTCTCGCATGCCACTTGGAGCGCGTCCCCGACGGCGGTTCTCAAAGCGGTCTTGGCCGAGACGGGCATTGAGGCGGAGCCGCCGCCGATGAAACCGCACACCCGCAAGCGCGACGTGAGCGACACCCCGGACCCGAAGCGCCTCGAGGCGGCGCGGGCTGTGTACAATCAGCTCTTAGAGCGGGCTTTACATTTGGATTGACTCATGTTGGATAAGAATGGCATCGCGCGGCGCATCGCGCAGGAACTCCGAGACGGTTGGTACGTCAACCTTGGCATCGGCATCCCCACGCTGGTAGCGAACCACATTCCGCAGGGCATTTCTGTGGAATTCCAGAGCGAGAACGGGATCCTCGGCATGGGCCCCTTCCCGACCGAAGCGGAGGTCGACGCGGACCTGATCAATGCGGGCAAGCAGACCATCACTGCGTTGCCCGGTGCCGTCTATTTCGACAGCGCGACCTCCTTTGCGATGATCCGTGGCCAGCACGTCCAGCTCACGGTGCTCGGCGCCATGGAGGTGAGCCAGAGTGGTGACATCGCCAACTGGAAAATTCCGGGTCGCATGGTCAAAGGGATGGGGGGCGCCATGGACCTCGTGGCCTCGGCTGAAAACATCGTGGTCGCCATGATGCACACCAATAAGCGTGGGGAGTCGAAGCTGCTGCCGGCGTGCAGCCTGCCGCTGACTGGTGTAGCGTGCGTCAAGCGGGTGGTGACCAATCTCGCAGTCCTCGACATCCGTGACGGGGCGTTCCACTTGGTGGAACGGGCGCCGGGAGTTTCGGTCGATGAGATCCAGTCCGCCACGGCGGGTGCCTTGGTCGTCCCGGCCGATGTGCCGGAGATGCAGCTTTGATCAGTCGCAGACCAGGCCGAACGCCCCCAGCAATGCCAGGACATCGGCGACGTTCACGGTACCGTCGCCGTTGATGTCGGATGGACCTGAGTTGACCGTTCCGAAGTCTTCGAGAAGTTGGAGCAGGTCCGATGTGGCGACAAGCCCGTCGGAATTGATGTCCACACCCTCGGGACAATCCGGACTGGCTTCACATGGAGTTTCGGCCCCGGGGCTTTGGAATGCTGCTCCAAAGACCTCTTCGTACGCTTCCGTGCCATCGTCGAGGAGGACATGCAACTCAAGGTTCAGGGTTCCGCTCAAGCCGCCTTGGCCTGGCGTCGTGAATTGACCCAGCAGTTTCATGGTGGATGAGGTGGGCAACACCGAAGGCATTCCCCACCTGAACCAGCCCTCGCCGAGGGTGGAGTCCAATACAAGGGCATTTTCGGCCATGAGGGAAGGCAGGTCGGGCAGGGTGCCGTTCTCAGGAAGTAACAAGTGGTTGAAGGGTTCGGGGTTGTCTTCTGGGGCTTGATCCAGTGCCCACCAGGACGATTTTTCGAGGGTGGGAAAGAGGAACATGAAGGCCGTTAGGAGGTCATGAGCAAACCCATCGGCTACAGAGGAGATGAAAAACCCATCTGGTGCGCAGAGCGTCAACGGGTGGTCAGCGTCCCCCCAAACAGAGCGGATGTTGACGTTGGGGTCTGTGACTTCGGCATACAAGCGGTAGGTGATGGCCCCAGTAGCCAAGGTGTCCATTCCATCTGCCAGGTCTTCAGAAAGCGTGTCGATGGGCTCGAGCACGAGGCCGAGGAAATATCCGGATGTGTCTGGAATCGCAGGTGTGGGACATTGGTATCCGAGATAACGGCTGAAAATTCGCGCGTCCTCGAAGTCACTGAGACCATCGCCGCTGTAGTCATAAGACCAAGAATTTTGGAGGCCGTAGCCGCCTAAAAACGAGACAATTTCTCCATAATTCACATGCCCGTCACCATTCAAGTCATATGGGCAATCGCTGTCGAGTAAGTCGTCCTGCCCATGAACAGGGATGATGAGCGCAATCCAAAAGCCGAGGACAAAAAGCCGCATTAAACTGAATCTAGACCTGTTCGGTGGGAACACCTGTGTCAGCCTTGGAGGGTGACCGCGATGCGGTCGCAGTCCCCGCCGATGGGCGGCGCGAACTTGGTGATCTCCACCTCGATGCGGTCGATGGCGTTGGTGAGGGGGAGCTCGGCGCGCAGGGCCTTGAGGATGCGGCCGGCCACATGCTCTACTAGCTTGGAGCGGATGGCCATTTCTCGGGCGCAGATGCGGTGGACATCCACGTAGTCCACAGTCTGGTCGAGGTCGTCGGATTCGGCGCTGGGCGTCAGGTCGACCCAGATGCGCACGTTCACCAAGTATTCCTGGCCGATGACGGCCTCCTCCGGTAAGCAACCGTGGTTGGAGTAGAACCGTTGTCCGAGGACGTCGATGCGGTGTCCNGTCATGCTTCNGCGCGTTGTTGGGCGATGAGGTTCATGCCTTGNNNGAGGCGGNCGAGGGNGGCTTNCTTGCCNAGGAAGGCGGCAAAGGCAAACATGGACGGNCCGCCGCCTTCGCCGGTCAGGGCGATGCGGAAGGGCAGCAGCACCTGGCCGAAGCCGAGTTCCTTGCGCTCGAGGAAGGCCTTGAAGGCGGCTTCGATGGGGNCGGCCTCGAACGGCTCCACCGCTCGGAGTTCGTTGGCGAGTTCGTTGAGGATGNCTTCGGTGTCGTCTTTCCAGCGCTTCTTCAGCATCTTTTCTGGGAAGGCTGTGGGGGCGGTGTGCAGCCAGGTGGCGGCCTTTAGGTCTTCGAGGAAGGCGATGCGTTCGAGCATCATGTCGAGTACGGCCGCGGTCTGGTCGGCGGTGAAGTTGAAGCCCTCGCTGGCAAAGAGGTCCTGCGCGGCAGGCGCGAGGTCGGCAACCGGGGTGGAGCGGAGNTGTTGNTCGTTGAACCACTTCGCCTTGTCCGGATTGAACCGGGCCCCGCTCTTGATGACGCGGTCGAGGTCAAAGGCGCCCGCGGCCTCTTCGAGAGAGAACATCTCCTGCTCGGTGCCGGGGTTCCAGCCGAGGAGGAGGAGCATGTTCATGAAGGCTTCCGGNAGGTAGCCGGATTCCCGGTATCCGCTGCTTTCGTTGCCGGTGGCAGGGTCGGCCCAGCGGAGTGGGAAGACGGGGAAGCCGCCCTTGTCGCCGTCTCGCTTGGACAGCTTGCCGTTGCCGGTTGGCTTGAGGATCAGGGGCAGGTGGGCAAACGTCGGGGGCGTCCAGCCGAAGGCGCGGTAGAGCAGTTGGTGGAGGGGCGCGCTNGGGAGCCATTCNTCGCCGCGGATGACGTGGCTGATTTCCATGAAATGGTCGTCCACCACGTTGGCGAGGTGGTAGGTCGGCAGGCCGTCGGCCTTCATCAGGACCTTGTCGTCGAGGACAGCAGTGTCGATGGTGACGGCGCCGCGGATGGCGTCCGTGAAGGTCACGGGTTCGTTTGCCGGCATCTTGAAGCGGACCACGTAGGGCGTGCCGGCGGCCTCTAGCTCGGCGACCTCGGCGGCGGGCAGCGAGAGGCTGTTGCGCATAGAGGTACGGGTCGTGGCGTCGTATTGGAATGGAGTGCTGGAGCCTTCTGACGCATCCCGTCGGGCTTGGATTTCCTCAGGTGTGTCCCAAGCCTTGTATGCGTGCCCTTTGTCCAGTAAGGCTCGCACTTGAGGTCCGTAGAGTTCACCGCGTTCACTCTGGCGGTATGGGCCGTATTCGCCGGGGTTGCTCGGGCCTTCGTCCGGGGTGATGCCACACCAATCCAAGGCTTCTCGGATGTAGTCTTCGGCGCCTGGTACGAAGCGGGTTTGGTCTGTGTCCTCGATGCGGAGCACGAAGGTGCCGCGATGTCGGCGTGCGAAGAGCCAGTTGTAATAGGCCGTGCGCACGCCGCCCATGTGAAGTGGGCCGGTCGGGCTGGGGGCGAATCTGACCCGGACGGGTCGGTTGGAGGCGGAGGTGGACATGGTGGAAACCGCTGGAAATGAAGCGCCGCCGAACCTAAAAAGGAACGGCGGCGCCAAGATAGTGGGCAGTTGGGCTCAGCGGCGGACCAAGACTTTGCGGGTCTCTGTCGCTTCTGTGTGCTGTGCGCGAAGGAGGTAGCTTCCTTCTGGCACTGTGCTGAGGTCGATTGCGGTGAGTTGGTTGAGGGTCACGGTTTGTAACACTGTGCGCCCGAGCAAATCGATGAGTGTGATTTGGGTTCCGGGTGAAGCTTCCACTTGAAGGGCGTCAGTGGCTGGATTTGGCCAAACACTGAGGTTAATGGTGGTGTTCTCTTCCGACGAGAGGGGCAAGCCACAGGTCATTTGTGTGAGGCCGTAAGATTGGAGCACGCCGTCCAGGATATCGACGTTCATCGGCCAGATGTCTTGCTCGACGATGTTCCCATCGGGGTCGATCAGGATGAAGGTGGGGTATGCTTGAACGCCATAGTCTGCATGGACGGCAAACCCGCCCCCTTCGGCACCACTGATTGCCGGGGCTGGGTTTTCACCGGCATTGGCGACCTCGAAATCGTGGGTTTGGTCCCATGTGCCTTCATACTCCATGCTGAGGAAGATGACATCGCCACCGTTGCAGCCATACATGTGGTACACTTCGGTGAAATACGGTGCGTGAGCGGCACAAGGGCCGCACCAATAGGCAAAGAAGTCGATACACACGTACAGGCCGGCGTCGAGCAAATCGCTGAGAACGTAAGTGCCTCCATTGAGGTCGGTGACATTGAAGTCAACGGCTTCCGTCAAGTTGGTTTGGGCAGATGTACCAAAGGCAATCGTAAGAGCCGTGAGAAGGCTGTAGAGGTGTTTCATGATGCAGGTATAATGTANGTGTAAACGAGGTTGTGGTTGACTTGGTTGCTTGGCTTGGANTTTCAGGAACCCTGATGAAATAAGGGGTCTTGCGATGCTGGCCTTGAATTTGACAACGGCCTCACAAGAGGCCGTGATTGAGGAACTGGGCACCGCAGACAAGCCAAATGTTTACGGCCATAAACCAGTGTTCGAGGGGTTGAGATTTGGAATCACATTGCCCCAAATNCTTTCAATTCCACAAACATGAATGCACTTCGCAACCGCGTCCTGCTGATCGGACGTCTNGGTCAGGACCCCGAACGAATCCAATTTGACGGGGAGAAGATCAAGGCCAACCTCAGGCTGGCCACAAATGAAGTCTATCGCAATGCGAATGGCGAGAAAATGGAGACCACCCAGTGGCATAACATTGTCGCTTGGGGTCAGCTTGCTGACATCATGACCAAGTACCTCTGCAAGGGGAGCGAGGTGGCCATCGAAGGGCGCCTTGTCTACAGACAGTATGAGGACAAAACGGGGCAGCAGCGGGTGGCTGCTGAAATCGTCACACAAGAGATGTTGATGCTCGACCGAGCACCACAGGACACATAACCGGCAAAATGGGGTCCACGGGCGAAGAGAGGAAACCTTGCTCTTCAGGCCCTTGGGCCCTAATTTTGTTAGAGGCAAATCGGTCGTAATGCATCGACCAAGACGTCCATCTTTATGGCACAAACTGGAATACTCAAGTCCTCAATCGCCAAGAAATATGCTATGGCGGCTACAGGGCTTTTCCTCTGTCTTTTCTTGGCGGGCCATCTGGCCGGCAACCTCCAATTGTTCGTTGCCGAGGCTGACGGAGGCCAGAANTTCAATGAGTATGCCAAGTTCATGACCACGTTCCCTGCGGTCAAGATTNTGTCCTANNTNACTTATCTGTCTGTNTTGTTTCACNTGGTCGATGGCATTGTGCTTTCGGTTCAAAACAGGAAGGCGCGACCAGTGCGTTATGCTATGGAGCGTTCAAATGTGAATGCAGGTTGGTCCAGTCGCCACATGATGCTGTTGGGGACCATTGTTCTGGTGTTCTTGGTGACACACATGCAGAATTTCTGGTGGCAGATGCACTTTGGAGAAGTGGGTATGCAGACGTTGGAAGACGGAACAGAAGTCAAGGACCTGTACAAAGTCGTGGCTGCATTCTTCAATCCAGACATGAACAGTTGGGCGCTTCCAGCGATTGGGTTTTATCTGCTCGGGCAATTTGCGCTGGGCTTCCATTTGTGGCATGGATTTTCTAGTGGGTTCCAGTCCATGGGGTTGCGGCATCCGCGATACACCATGATTGTGGAGGGCTTGGGCAAAGCGTTTAGTGTGGTGGTTCCGGTTTTGTTCTCGGCCATCGTGGTGTACTTGTATTTCTCTCAGGCCTTCCGGGCATAATCAAAGCTGACCATGACAGAAATGCCCAAACACGCTGTTGCACTGGACGCTAAGGTTCCGGAAGGGCCCTTGGCAGACAAGTGGAAGAGCCACAAGGATCAAATCCGATTGGTGAACCCCGCCAACAAGCGTCTCATCGATGTGATTGTGGTCGGAACGGGGTTGGCCGGCAGTTCTGCCGCTGCCTCTTTGGCAGAAATGGGATACAATGTCAAGGCGTTCTGTTTTCAAGACAGCCCCCGAAGAGCGCACTCCATTGCAGCGCAAGGAGGCATCAATGCGGCCAAGAATTACCAAAATGACGGTGACTCCGTTTACCGTTTGTTCTACGATACCATCAAAGGGGGTGATTACCGCAGCCGTGAAGCGAATGTGTACCGCTTGGCGGAAGTCAGTGCAAACATCATAGACCAGTGTGTTTCGCAAGGGGTTCCTTTTGCACGAGACTACGGAGGCCTGCTTGACAACCGTTCTTTTGGCGGAGTGCAGGTCAGTCGAACGTTTTACGCCAAAGGGCAAACGGGCCAGCAGCTTTTGTTGGGCGCGTACAGTGCTTTGAGCCGGCAGATTTCCAAGGGGAAGGTGACCATGTACAACCGTCATGAACTGATGGACGTAGTTGTGGTTGACGGGAAGGCCAGGGGCATCATCGCTCGGAATTTGGTCACGGGAGAGATTGAGCGATATGGCGCACATGCAGTGGTATTGTGTTCAGGTGGATATGGAAATGTGTTCTTTTTGAGCACGAATGCCATGGGCTCCAACGTGTCTGCTGCCTGGAAGGCTCACAAGAAGGGGGCGTACATGGCCAATCCGTCTTACACGCAGATTCACCCCACTTGCATTCCTGTGAGCGGTCACTACCAGTCTAAGCTGACGTTGATGTCCGAGTCACTCAGGAATGATGGCCGGATATGGGTGCCGAAAGAGCAATCGGATGTGATGGCACTGAGGAACGGGTCTTTGCGCCCTACGGATATNCCGGAGGAGCGTCGGGANTACTATCTCGAGNGNCGNTANCCCGCGTTTGGAAACTTGGTCCCAAGAGANGTGGCGAGCCGNGCTGCAAAAGAGCGATGTGATGCTGGATTTGGNGTGAATGAAGCNGGNGANGCNGTTTTCTTGGANTACGCAAGTGCGATTGAGCGCTACGGNAAAACGGAGGCNAACATNNAAGGCATTNAGGCCCCTTCNGCCGANAAGATTCGNGAGCTTGGTGAGGGNGTGGTTCGGGCCAAGTATGGCAACCTGTTCCAGATGTACGAGCAGATCACGGCCGATAACCCNTACAAAACGCCGATGCGCATTTACCCTGCAGTNCACTACACCATGGGTGGGCTCTGGGTAGANTACAATNTGCAGACGACGATNCCGGGNCTNTACGCGTGNGGAGAGGCTAACTTTTCNGACCACGGNGCAAACCGCTTNGGGGCATCAGCACTGATGCAGGGTTTGGCGGACGGATATTTTGTAATTCCCTACACGATTGGAGATTATCTGGCGGACGACATTCGCACAGGCCCGATTTCCACGCAGACGCCGGAATTCGCGAAGGCTGAGCACGGTGTTCGGCAGCAGATTAATTCGCTGTTGGGAAACAACGGGACGAAGCCAGTCGATGATTTTCACCGGCGTTTGGGCCGGATTATGTGGAACGAGTGCGGAATGTCGCGGAATGCCGAAGGATTACAGAAGGCCATTGTCGACATTCAGAAGCTTCGTGAGGAATTTCNNAAGGACGTGTGTGTTCCTGGGCGCGCAGACCGATTCAATCCAGAGTTGGACAAGGCGGTTCGCGTGGCGGATTTGATGGAGCTTGGAGAATTGATGTGCAAGGATGCCCTTGAACGCAATGAAAGCTGTGGCGGTCATTTTCGGGAAGAGTACCAAACGCCAGAGGGAGAGGCACTTCGAGACGACGAGGGTCATGTCCATGTGAGCGCATGGGCCTACACAGGGGTTCCTTCAGAGGCGGTTCATTACAAGGAGAAATTGGTCTTTGAAAACGTTGAGCTCAAAACCCGGAGTTACAAATAAGCTCGCGCCATGAATTTTACGTTGAAGATTTGGCGGCAAGAGGGTCCTGATGAATCAGGGCATATGGAGAGCTATCCCATCAAAGACATCACGGGGGACATGAGTTTTCTCGAAATGATGGANGTGTTGAATGACCANCTCATCCGAGACGGAAAAGACCCTGTGGCTTTTGACCACGACTGCAGGGAGGGCATATGCGGCATGTGCAGCATGTTCATCAACGGAGAAGCTCACGGGCCGAACCGCAAAACCACCACNTGTCAGCTTCACATGCGGAGTTTCTCNGATGGGGAGACCATCTATATCGAACCNTGGCGNGCGTCTGCNTTCCCGGTCATCAANGATTTGGCCGTGGACCGGAGCGCTTTCGATCGCATCATTCAGTCNGGTGGATATGTAAGCGTGAACAGCTCGGGNAANCCGGTCGATGCAAACGCAATNCCNATCCCGAAAATGGACGCGGATGAAGCGTTTAATGCTGCGACNTGCATTGGATGCGGGGCTTGTGTTGCGACGTGTAAGAATGCGTCAGCCATGCTGTTTGTTTCTGCCAAGGTCAGCCAGCTNTCCCTGTTGCCTCAGGGACAGCCTGAAAGGATGAGTCGGGTGCAGCGGATGGTGGACCAGATGGACAAGGAGGGCTTCGGCAACTGTACGAACACAGGTGCGTGCGAAGTGGAATGTCCAAAAGGCATCAGCCTCGACAACATTGCCCGCATGAACCGCGACTACCTCAAATCGCAGGTCGCAGGAGAGTGATTCACGGAGGCTCCAGCCGAGCTCAATGGGCGCGTCTTTTTGAAGACCGCCTCTTTCGCCTGTCCAAGCCATTCCGCCGGGTCAACCCGGACGCCATTTATGTCTTCGGCTGTCAGAAATCTGGCACGTCGGCGGTGGCACAATTGACGGCCATGGCGGGCGGACTTTCTGCGACGGTCGACATCCCGACTATTTGGCGCACCCCTGTTTCCGACATCGTCAAAGGGCAGTCCGCGGTGAAAGACCTCGTGGAGATTCATCGGCCTTATTTCTCCCGGGAGCTCGTCAAGGAGCCCGGTCTCACACCCATTCTCGAACACGTGGCGGCTCACGTCGGACTTCGAAAGGTGGTGTTCGTGGTGCGCGACCCGTTCACCAACGTTCGGAGCATGCTGCAACGTCGGGGNTTGGAAGGGAATCGACCCGAGTTGGCAGCAGAGGAGTTCGCTGCGATGATGAAGGGGAATTGGCACTGGACCTACGATTGGCCCTATGCCTACCGTCCCCAAGCCAAGTTCTGGAGTGAAGGACGCCATTATGTCGAGGGCCTGGGGTTTCTATGGTCTTCCTGCGTCGCAGCCATGCAGCGTGCGGAGGAGAATGGGGTGAAGGTACATGTCGTGCGGTATGAGGATTTCGTAAAGGACAAGCGGGGCACAGTGGAGCGTATCTTGGCGGATTTCGGCCGGCCAGTTCGACAGGACGTGTCCGCTCATGTGGATGTCCGTTTCCAGCCCAAAGGGGACCATTCTATTTCCGTGGAGGACTTTTTTGGTGCCGCCAACTCGGCAATGTTGGAGGAAGTTACCCGTTCGAGAGCGCATCTTTTTGGCTACTAAGGTCACTGACCTTGAGTGCGAAATGGCGTTATTTTGCAGACATGCGCATTCTTCTTTTTCTGTTGACTCTGGTGTGCTCTGTTCAAGTCCAGGCCCAGGGTTCTGTGAAGTTTGAGTTCACGGCCAAGGGATGCTGTACCATGTGCGAGGACCGCATCGTGGCGGCGTTGGATGTGCCGGGCGTCCGTGCTGCGGAGTGGGATCAGTTCGAAGAGAAAACCACGGTGGTCTACAAGCCCAAGAAGATTTCGGAGGATCGCATCCAGAAGCTCGTGGCAGATGCCGGTCACGACACTGACCTTCATACTGCGACCGACGAGGTCTACAATGGCTTGGCGGATTGTTGTTTGTATCGCTCAGGTTGCCAGGGTTGCTCGGACCTAAAGAAGCTTTCCGACCACGACGACGACCGTCGCTGATGCCCCGTATGGCGCTTCGCTCTGCCCACTTCTTTTGTGCTGCGGTCGCGGTGCTATGGACCCTGACGGTGTCCGCGCAGAATACGTTGACCGTCAAGGGCAAGGTGTTCTCCCAGGGCCAGGTCGACCATGACGGGCACGATTATGGCCTTGTAGAGGGGGGGGAAGAAAAGAATTGGCAGCC
>NYTZ01000024.1 GCA_002683735.1 Flavobacteriales bacterium | reverse complement strand
AGAAGGCCGCCATGGCCGCCACATCGTCCGCAGTGGACACCCGCTTCAGGGGATGGCGCTCCACACTGGCCTCCCGCTTGGCATCCGAAGACAGCAACGAAGCCGCCAATGGCGTATCGGTCAAAGAAGGCGCAATGGCATTGGCCCTGATATCCGGGGCAAACTCACAGGCCATGGTCCGAACCAAGCCTTCCAGCGCACCTTTGGCCATCGCAATCGACGCATGGAACCCCAAGCCTGTCTGCACGGCCACGGTGCTGAACCCAACGATGGACGGTTGTCCGCCAACGGGTGCCTTGGCAGCCGCCTTGAGCAACTTCAAATTGGCCTGAACCGTCTGCAACAGGCCCATCGCATTGACCTTAAAATCCTCCATGACCAGCTCGGGCTTCACCCCGCGAACCGGCTTGAGTTGAATGGTCCCCGGGCAATAGACCAAGCCGTCCAAGCGGTCGGTGAACGAGGACAAGTCACACGGGTGCGCCACGGCGTCAAAGACCAGCCCCGTGTAGTTCCCGTCAGCTTGGGCGCCGGTGCGGGAGACCCCGATGACCTTGTCGCCTCGCTGGAGCAGGCGTTGACGCAAGGCCATCCCAATGCCCTTGCTGTCTCCGATGATGGCGACGGTCCTCATGCTTTTCCGTCTTGCAGGGCCAACAACTTCGCCTCCACCTCAGCCGCTTTCGCGGTCATCTCATCGCTGCGGGCGCGGTCCACCGTGCTGAGGCGGTGGGCTTCGGACAACAGCCGAGCGTGCTCCTTGCGGAGCTTCTCGGCAGGGTCCTTCTTAAACATTCCGAACATGTGCGAACAACACCCCGCCCCCACTCGAAGTTCGCCGCAACCTCCGCCAAAAAAGAAAGCCGCCCCGGAGTCCGGAGCGGCTTCCCATGACGCGGAGCGCCTCAGAATTACTGCTTGTTGGTCGGGCCGGCAGCGTTCTTGACCGGCGCACCCACCGTCTGAGCAACCGCTTCAATCTTGCCCTTGATGCGAATCACCTTCGTCGGCTCGTTGGAGGCGTTAGAGGTGATGGTCACGCTCTTGTTGATCGGGCCGACGCGCTTGGTGTCATACTTCACCTTAATCTCGCTCGTGGCACCCGGCATGATGGGATCCTTGTCACACTGGGGAACCGTGCAGCCGCAGGAGCCCTTGCAACGGGAAATGATAAGCGGCTCGGAGCCGTCGTTGGTCACGGTGAAGACACAATTGCCGTCGCCGTTCTGCTGCATCGTGCCATAGTCGTGCACCTCCTTGTCGAGGGTAATGACCGGGCCGTTGACCACTTCCTGCGCGGAAGCGATGGCAAATCCGCCGAAGATCACGGCGAGGGTAAGGAGGACCTTTTTCATGGTGGAAAGGGATGAATGTTTTCTAACCCTTAAGATACGAGTGGCGTTTCGCAAGGCAGAAAGGGGTTAACGCGATTTTAACAGGCTAAATTTGGCGCCGCATCCGTTCCCTTTGCCTCCGCTCGCCATGGCCCAAGAGATTCCCTCCCATTACGATCCCACCACCGTAGAAGACCGGTGGACCCAAACCTGGGAAACCGCCAAGGCGTTCCGCAGCGTGCCTGACGAGCGCGAGCCCTACACGGTGGTCATTCCCCCGCCCAATGTGACCGGGGTGCTTCACATGGGGCACATGCTCAACAACACTATCCAAGATGTACTCGTCCGCCGGGCGCGGATGCAAGGCAAGAACGCCTGCTGGGTGCCGGGGACCGACCACGCATCCATTGCGACGGAAGCCAAGGTGGTCCGCAAACTGCGCGATCAGGGCATCAAGAAATCCGACCTCAGCCGAGACGCGTTTCTCGAGCACGCTTGGGACTGGACCCGCGAACACGGCGGCATCATCCTGAAGCAACTCCGCAAACTCGGCGCCAGCTGCGACTGGGAACGCACCAACTTCACCCTCGACACGCATTACTCGCGCAGCGTCATCGACACCTTCCTCGACCTGCACGCCAAGGGCCACATCTACCGCGGCTTGCGCATGGTCAACTGGGACCCCCAGGCCCTTACCGCCGTTTCCGACGAGGAGGTCCTCCACACCGAGGAGCAGTCTAAGCTTCACCACGTGCGTTACCAGGTGGAAGGCACGAAAAACTGGCTCACCATCGCCACGACCCGTCCCGAGACCATCCTTGCCGACACTGCCATTTGCATTCACCCGGAAGACGAGCGGTACACCCACCTGCACGGCAAGCGGGCCATCGTCCCCGTTACCGGCCGCAGCATCCCAATCATCCTCGACGAGTACGTCGACCGCGAGTTCGGAACTGGTTGCCTCAAGGTCACCCCCGCCCACGACCCCAACGATCACGAGCTGGGCCAAAAGCACGGCCTCGAAGTCATCGACATGCTCAACCCCGACGGCACGGTCAACGCGGTTGGCGGAAAATTCGAGGGACAGGACCGGTTCGAAGCCCGAAAGACCTTCACGGCAGCGTTGGACGCCGCAGGCCACCTCGTCAAGGTGGAAGACCACCCCAACAAGGTGGGCCGGTCCGAGCGCACCGGCGCCATCATCGAGCCGCGCCTCTCCATGCAGTGGTTCGTCGCCATGGAAAAGCTGGCCAAGCCTGCCCTCGACCACGTGATGGACGATACCATCCAGTTCCACCCGGCCAAATTCAAGAACAGCTACCGGAACTGGATGGAGAATGTCAAGGACTGGTGCATCTCCCGCCAGCTCTGGTGGGGCCACCGGATCCCGGCGTGGTATTACGAGGGAGAACCCACCTCCGCCGAGGCGAAATATGTGGTCGCCACCGATGCCGACACCGCCGCCGCGATGGCCACCGAGGCCGCCGGCCGCACCATCACCCCGGCAGACCTGCGCCAGGACGAGGACGTCCTTGACACCTGGTTCAGCTCTTGGCTCTGGCCCATCAGTGTCTTCGACGGTTTCTACACCAAGGAGGAAGTCGAATACTACTACCCGACCAACGACCTTGTGACCGCCCCGGAGATCATGTTCTTCTGGGTCGCCCGGATGATCATCGCCGGGTATGAGTACCGCCAAGCCCCACCGTTCCGCAACGTCTACTACACGGGCATCGTGCGGGACAAGCAAGGCCGAAAGATGTCCAAGTCTTTGGGCAATAGCCCCGACCCCATCGAACTGATGAAGCAATACGGGGCGGATGGCGTCCGTGTCGGCATGCTACTCACCTCCCCAGCCGGCAACGACCTGCCGTTTGACGAAAGCCTGTGTGAGCAAGGTCGCAACTTCTCCAACAAGATCTGGAACGCCTTCCGGCTCGTGAAAGGCTGGGAAGTGAGCGAAACCGCCGCCCAACCGGACCACGCCGCCGCCGGCATCCGTTGGTTCGAAGCCCGTTCCGCGCAGGTGTTGACCGACATCGAACAGGCCTTCGCCGAGTTCCGCTTGAGCGAGGCCCTCATGGCCACCTACAAGCACATCTGGGACGACTTCTGTTCCTGGTACCTCGAGCTCGCCAAACCGACCTACGGCGAACCCTGCGACCGGGCCACCTATGATGCCACGGTGTGCCTCTTCGAGCGCATGCTGTCGCTGCTGCACCCCTTCATGCCCTTCCTCACAGAAGAGGTCTACAGCCTTTTGCAGGAACGTCCAGAGGGCACTCTGTTGTGCACCTCGCCATTCCCGACCCGATCGGATGCCGATTTCGATGGACAACTCCTCGCCGACTTCGACCAAACCACCCGTATCGTGGCCGAGGTCCGCGGTATCCGCCAGAAGGGCCACATCCCCAACAAGCAAGCCCTCGACCTGAAGGTCATCGTCGACACCGATGGCAAGCCCTACCCCGCCGACCTCGAAAGCGTGGTCTGCCACCTTTGCAACGTCACGGGCGTGGAGCGCGTGTCCGAAAAAATCACCGGCGCCTTTGGCTTCGTCGTGGAGACGCACGAATTCTTCATCCCAGCTGGCGACGCCGTTGATCTGGAAGCCGAGAAGGACAAAATCCGCAAGGATCTGGAATACCAGCAGGGCTTCCTGAACATCGTGCGCAAAAAGCTCAGCAACGAGAAGTTCGTGAATGGCGCACCGGAACAGGTTGTCGCCTCGGAGCGCGCCAAAGAGGCAGACGCCCTCGCCAAGATCGAGGTGCTCCAGGCCCAGCTCGACGCCNTCGGCTGATTCCGGGCCCGATTATTTGGGTCGCCCGATGCGGTGGTCGAGGCTGTATCGCCCTCCCCCCATAAGGGCGAGCACCACAAACGGCACAAGGAACAGGAGCGCATGCTCCTTGTCACTNAGCGGATCGCCCGCGTGCGCACCAAAGGCCGCCACGGCCATGGTGATCGCCGCAGGAACTGACATCCACCGGGTCACGAGACCGAGCACAATGAACGCCGGCGCCACCAACTCACCGAACACGGCCAATCCAAGAGACACCTCCGTGCCGAGGCCCATCCAGTCGTAGAACTTCACCTCCCCTGCGGCGAGGCCGGAGCGCAATCGTTCCAACTTGCCCCAACCGTGGGGCACCATGAGGCCACCTGCGCCCAAGCGCAACAGCAGCAACGAAGCATCCTTCTGCCAATCCATGACCCAAAGTTGACGCAGGATCCGATGGGAAATGAGGAGGCCGTCCGACNTTTCGAACGGCCTCCCGTAACCAAAACCTAGAAGCTGTCGGCACCGTCTCTCAAACGAACCCGACACCGGAATCTGTCGCTCAATCACATCGTCCCGACTCAAGGGTTGTGTGCGTCAATGTTGGCTTTGCCATCGGGCAAAAAAGAAGGCGCCCCCTACGGGAGCGCCTTCCAAATTCATTGGGCGGGTGGAAATCACTCGCAGTTCTGTCCGAAGGATCCCAGCAGGAGCAACAGGTCTCCCACAGCAGTAGCACCATCGCCGTCGAGGTCGGTCGGGCAGGCGCTGGCTCCGCTGATTTCGCAAGATCCGTTGTCCACCGTCGCGGCAGGGTTGTANTTGCCGGCATCCGGGTAAGTACATCCCGGCACAATCGGACCGCCGCAGCTGCCATCATCCTCTCCAGCAAACGGGCTGTACCCAGCGCTGAACGGATCGGTGCACCCTGCGCACAGGTCGCACTCGCCGTAGCAGACGGCATCTAGGATCATAGGGCTGTCCACCACGGACAGCTGACGGTTGCTGAATCCACCATCTGTGCAGACTCCGGAAATTACTTCCGAAACCCCCGCATTGCGGTATGTGAATTCGTAGTCACCCACACCCAGGATGAGCGTGGCTTCCCAAACACCGAAGCCCATCTCGGTCATCTCCGTGGCAGGATTGCCAAAGCCGTTGAAGGAACCGGCGATGTCCATGAAGCCGCCCACCTCGATGTTGGAGGCGTTCACGCGGAACACGANCTNGAACTGGCAAGAGCCGTCATCGGTGTTGGCATCGCTGTCAAAGTTGACCGCCTCGGGGTTGATGCAACCGTTGAAGTTGCACGGTCCGGGATCAGTGGCATCCGGGTTGTAGTTGTCGGCCGTCGGGTCGCCGCAACCAGGCACCTCCTGGCAGTCGAGCAGGCCGTCACCATCGCTATCGGTGTAGTCGCAGAGCAGGCTGATGTCACAGGGGTTCGTGAACCCACATGCAGTGGGGTCACCACAACCCGGCGTGAAGCTGGAGAGCGGAGCAGCCCAGAGGAAGGATGGTCCGAGGACCGGCACGATGGTCTGCCAAACACCATTCTGCTCGGCAAGGGTCAAGACGTTGCCCGACAAGTTCACCGTGAACTGTCCACCGCACATGCCCACCGGAGTGGCACTCACGATGGCCACGAGGTCAGCAAGCAGACCCCCCGTCGGATCGGTCACGTTGGACATGACCAATGGTCCACCGGTGCCATCACCGAGGAACACGCCGTTGACGGCGACGTTGGGGTTGACACCCCCGTCGGCCTCACAGCCACCGGCCAGAGGCTCATTCTCGGTGCCGCTGAGGGTCAGACCCACCAGCCACACGTTGTCCGCACCCGTCGGGAGCGTGGTGTTCATGTAATCACAGGAACCATCGTCTTCGGTGGCAAACCCGTCGTAGTTGCAAGCAATCACGTCGGTACATCCGGGAACGATGAGGGAGTTGCCATCACAATCAAACCCTTCGGCGGCGTACTCACAGGAGCCGTCGTCGGTGGTGGCCAGGGCGCTGTAGTTGCATGCATCATCATCCGTACAGCCGGGGCCGAGCTCGGCCACACCGATGCTCACCGCCAGACGCGGCGCCGTGTACGCTGCAATCTGGTCAATCCAGTAGGCCGCCTCGGCCGGACCCATCGTCGGGTTCAGCGTGAGCTGGGTGGCGGCGATGTTCGTGCCGTTGAGGCCGTCGACGTATTCGGTCGTAGCCACATCCCACCACTGCCAGGGAGCACCGTCAAAGGGCTCTGTCGGCGCGCCGTCAACATAGTTGTTGAGGACCGGGAAGAGACCGTCCCAACCCTGGTTGCCGTATGCGACAGCCGGGTCAGGCAGACCAATCTCCGCGAAGACGGCATTGTTGTTGGTGGCGTAACCATTGATCTCTTCGTGGATGTCGTAGGCACCGCTCACTTCCACCACATTCTCGTTGGTCGTAGGAACCACGAGTACACCGGTGGTGTAAGGTGCGAACTGGTCTGCAGGAGCCTGGAAGCTGATCAT
>NYTZ01000023.1 GCA_002683735.1 Flavobacteriales bacterium | reverse complement strand
GAGCCGCGTCACATCCCCACCGTTTTCCTTTGCCCAGCAGGCCCGGTGAATCAATTGGCGGGCGGCTTCAATGCCCACGGCCATGTCTGCGAGCTTGAAGCCGACGCCCTGGAAATGGGCTATGGGCTTCCCAAACTGCTCGCGTTCCTTGGCGTACTGGACGGCCGCTTCAAACGCCCCTCGCCCGATGCCCAGGGAGAGGGCCGCAATCGAAATGCGCCCTCCATCCAGGATTTTCATCGCCTGAATGAAGCCTTCGCCCACCTCTCCCAGCACATGAGCCTTGGGAATCCGACAGTCCTCAAAAATGAGCTCGGCGGTTTCCGAGGCCCGCATGCCCAGCTTGTTCTCCTTTTTCCCGCCACGGAACCCGGGCATACCCCGTTCAACGACCATGGCGGTGATGCCATGACTGTCCAGCAACTCCCCGGTGCGGACCAGCACCACGGCCACTTCAGCGGACAAGCCATGTGTGATCCAATTCTTGGTCCCGTTGACGATCCAGTGGTCTCCATCCTCGACCGCCGTGCACCGCATGCGCATGGCATCCGAACCCGTGCCTGCCTCCGTCAATCCCCAGGCTCCAATGTGTTGGCCTGAAGCCAATTCGGGCAACCAGCGCTGCTTTTGCGCCTCGTTGCCGAACGTCAAAATGTGGTTGGTGCACAGGCTGTTGTGCGCGGCCATACTCAAACCGACAGAGCCGCACACGGCCGCCAACTCCTCAATGGCGGCAACGTATTCCCCGTAACCGAGGCCGGCTCCTCCATAGGCTTCCGGAACCAACATGCCGAGCATGCCCAGCTCGCCCATTTTGCTGAATGCCTCCCGCGGGAAATACTGGGCTTCATCCCACTCCATGACGTGAGGGGCAATCTCCTTGGCAGCAAAGTTCCGAACCATGTCGCGGATGGCTGCTGTGGTGTCGTTTTCCTGGAAGTTCATTGCGTCCGGTTCTGCCCTAAATATCGCCACGAACGGCCCTCCCTTCACCACATGGACGCAAATAGGGGGCCAACCGTTTCACCATCGCGGAATCCAGGCCCAAGCACCCCTTCAGGGCACTGTCTGAAGCCCCGTGCAAGGCCGTGTAGCGCTGGAGCACTTCCGCTAGCCTCCACCCTACCCCAGGCAAAGCCCGCCATCCCTCCAGGGTCAGCGAATCCGGACAACGGCCCACCACATCCTCCGGATGAACAGTGAAGCGGGGCGCCAAAGCTTGTGCNAGGCTGTCCCACCCCAATGCCTCATGCAGTTGGTGCACGTCAGCAAATCCGCCCCANTGACGCCTGGCCTCCAGCACTTTTCCAGCCACCCAAGGTCCGACCCCCTTCATCGCGAGCAAGGTCAGACTGTCCACTTTGTTCAAGTCCACCGGCTCCCTCGGCGGTGCATCGCGCCTCGCGCCCTCCGGGCTGGACGACCCCTCCCTCCCCGGATTCGAATGACGGTCGGTTCCTTCTTTGCAGGCATTGGAATCCCTTCGCACAGGAAACGTCAATTGGTGCGCATGTCGTTGCACCCACCCATCAGGCAACACCCGCATTCTCTCGAGCACCACTCGGTCCGCAAACCCACCGACAGCCTCCCGATAACGCATGGCTGACGCGGCTTGCCTCGGCGTCAATCCTAGCGACACCCAACCCGCCGAATCNAGATCATCCACCAGAATGGAATCCCCGACCTCTTCCGCGAACCGGGCTTGACGCGGTGGACCGGGGAGACGGTCCAGAGCAGACAACAAGACGGAAACAGGCAGCTGCTCAGGCTCGGAGGGCAAACCGGCCCGCCATTGCTCCACCCCAACCCAAACCAGCAGGCACACGGCGATGCAAGCGACCCCAAGCCGCTCTGACTGCGTTGGCAGCTGTGGACGCCGGGGCGCCAATCAGTCGTAACGCTTGATTGCGCCGGACTTGACCCGTTGCATATAATCCGCCAGGTCGCCCTTGACTTCTCCCGCGAGGAAATAAAGGCCCAACACATTGGGGAAGCACATCGCGAAGATCATGGCATCCCCGAAGTCAAATACACTTTTAGCGCTGATGGCGCTGCCCACAATGACGAAGAGACAAAACACCGCTTTGTAGCTCAGATCAGCCGCTTTGGTTTCGCCAAACAGGTAAGTCCACGCCTTGAGACCGTAGTAGCTCCATGAAATCATGGTGGACAGGGCAAACAGAATAACCGCCAAGGACAGGACAGCGGGGAACCAGGAGATGCTCTGCTCGAAGCTGCTCGAGGTCAACCCAATGGCATCCAAGGANCCTGCCTGAGCGTTTCCGAAGACGGTCACGGCATCGTACTGTCCGTAGTCGGTGATGACGATGACGAGGGCCGTCATGGTACAAATCACCACGGTATCAATGAATGGCTCGAGCAAGGCCACAATTCCCTCGCTCACCGGCTCGTCAGTCTTGGCCGCACTATGGGCAATCGACGCCGATCCTATGCCGGCCTCATTGGAGAAGGCCGCCCGTCGGATGCCTTGGATCAACACCCCCACCAGACCGCCATACATGGCATCACTGGCAAAGGCCCCGCTGAGGATTCGGCCAAAGGCCGTTGGNACTTGCCCCAGGTTGCTCAAGATCACCCATAGGGCGCCGAGGATGTAGATGCCCACCATGAACGGCACAATCTTATCAGTCACCTTGGCGATAGACTTGATGCCCCCGAGTATGACGATACCCACGATGACGGCCATAAGAGTGCCGAAAATCCAGCCTTGCCCGTAAAACATGCTGGACTCGCCGCCGGTGACGGAGATCAACTGCTGGGTGGCCTGGTTGATTTGCACCATGTTGCCTCCTCCGAAGGAACCGCCNATGCATGCAATGGCGAACAAAGCAGCNAGCACCTTGCCTAAGCCCGCATTCCCGCGCTTGGCCAATCCATCCCGCAAGTAGTACATCGGACCACCGGACACCGATCCGTCCTCATTCTGACGGCGGTACTTCAGGCCCAGCGTGCACTCCACAAATTTGGAACTCATNCCGAACAAGCCGGCAATGATCATCCAGAAGGTCGCACCCGGACCACCGAGCGACACGGCCACGGCCACACCCGCGATNTTGCCAACGCCAACGGTTCCACTCAATGCTGCGGTCAACGCCTGNAAATGGGACACCTCTCCCTTGTGATTGGGGTCGTCAAACTTGCCCCGGACCACATCGAGGGCATGCCCAAAAGCGCGCAGGTTGACGAACTTGAAATAGACCGTGAAGAACAAGGCCCCCACGAACAACCAAATCAAGACGAACGGAATGGTGAAACCTCCAATGGTCACATTCCAGAAGATGATGGACGTGATAACGTCGGTGACCGGCCCCATGAAGCTGTTGATGGCGTCGTCCACCGAAGCGGCCGAGGCGTGAAGGGGCAAAAGGAACAGGGCTGTCAGCGCAGTGCTGGCGGCAATCAGGCGTTTCATGAAATCTCGATTGGTTCGCGTTGTGCGCAATATAGGCCGCCNGTCACGCCTCCGGCGCCGGCGGGCCGTCGGGAGTTTGCAGACCGAACATACGGTTGAGCAAACGCAATTGCTTTTCGCTGCCGAGGACGAACAGCTTGCAGGCGTTGTCCAACGGGGTGTTGGGTCCGGGGTTGATGATGAACTCTCCAACGGAGGTCTTGACCCCAATGACGTTCACCCCCAATTTGTTCCGGGCGTCCACCTCCCCTAAGGTCGGCAGGCGNAATTCCGCAGGCAGGTCCTTGACGTCCACCTCCTCGAGGTTGATGGCGTCCTTGCCCTGAATCCGAATGTGATCAATAAAGTCCATCACGTCCGGATTGACCACCAATGACGCCATGTGCGCACCTCCGACCGTGTCGGGCATGATCACATTATCGGCCCCAGCGCGCCGCAACTTGGCCACGGAAGCGGCCTGCGACGCCCGGCTGATGAGCATCGCTCCGTCGTTGTGCTCGCGAACGGAGAGGACCGTGTACAGGTTGTCAGCGTCACTTGGCAAGGTGCAGATCACAGCGCGCGCGCGCTCCACACCTGCAGCCATCAAGCGGTCGTCACGGGTNGCGTCACCGGATATGACCAAAGGCGTCAACGCCTCGCGAAGCTGGGACACGAGCTCCTCGTCCTTCTCGACGATGATGACCTCATAGCCTTTGGCCGTCAGGTCCGCATAGGCCTTCTCGCCCACACGGCCGTAGCCGCAGACGATGACATGGTTCTTGAGGGTGTCGATGGTGCGTTCCAATTTTCTGGCCTTGAAGAGGTCCCGGTATTCTCCGGCCACGAAGTACGTGGTCACGGCGGAGATGGTGTAAGCGAAGGTACCGATGCTGAAGATGATCAGCAGGGACGTGAAGATCATCCCATTTGGACTCAATTCGTGCACCTCCCGGAANCCCACCGTGCTGACCGTGATCATGGTCATGTAGAAGGCTTCCACGAAGGTGTATCCCTCGAGGAGCATGAACCCCACGCTGCCCACTACAATCACCATCATCACCACCAAGAGGGAAATGGCGATGCGCCCAAACGACTTGAATTTGAAGCGGTACAGCACGACGGAAAGTTAGCGGGACGCGGCCAATTCCACGGCCATGGCCTGCTGCAAGCTTTGGGCCTCCGCACGGGCAGCTTCAGCGAAGTCCGTGCCACTCGATGCATACATCAGGCTTCGCCCCACATTGACCAGCAATCCACCTGCAAGGCCTTCGGCCCACCCTGCGGCACAGACGGCCTCTAGGGTGCCGCCCTGCGCCCCGACCCCGGGCACCAGCAAGAAGCGCTCCGGCACCACGGACCGGACTTCGGCCAGCCAATCCGGACGCGTCGCCCCCACCACATACATGAGGCGCTCCGACCCGGTGTAGGTCTGACTGACCTCAAGTACGCGGTGCCACAGGGGCACGCCCCCATCTGCTCCATGGAATTCGAAGTCCTCGGCTCCAGGATTGGAGGTGGCTGCCAAGAGGATGGTCCACTTGTCTTCGAAGGCGAGGAAGGGCTCCACGCTGTCCCGACCCATGTACGGGGCCACCGTGACCGCATCGGCACCCCAAGCCCCGAATGCCGCTTCGGCATAACGCGTGGCCGTGTTGCCGATGTCACCCCGCTTGGCGTCGGCAATCCGCAGGCAACCGTCGGGGATGGCCGACATGGTCTCTTCCAGCACAGCCCAACCGGCTGCACCCATGCTTTCGTAGAAGGCGACGTTCGGCTTGTAGGCAACGGCGAGGTCCGAGGTGGCCTCAATCAGGGCCCGATTGAAGGCCAGCACCGCCTCTGGGCCCGTCCCCAGGTGTGCAGGCATCCGAGCGGGATCGGGATCGAGTCCCACGCAAAGAAAGCTTTGCTTGGCGTGAATCGTATCGATGAGGGTCTGGCGGTCCATAGGGCGCGAAGGTATTCCGCTTCCAGCCGCCTTCCGCTCAGTCCGGACTGGAGATGCCCGCCTGTTTCAACCGCTCCGTGCGCTCGGTGGTGCGCAGTGCTTGAACCAACTCTTCAAGTTCTCCGCCCAGCACGCGGTCCAGCGCATGAAGGGTCAACCCGATGCGGTGGTCCGTGACCCGGCCCTGTGGATAATTGTAGGTCCGGATCTTGCCCGAGCGGTCTCCGGTGCCGACCTGCGACTTGCGCTCCGCAGCCTCCGCCGCCTGACGCGCCCGGTCCTCGGCCTCCCAAAGTCGGGACCGCAGCACCCCCAATGCCTGCTCGTAGTTGGCATGTTGGGAACGCCCATCCTGGCATTCGACGACCAGTCCTGTGGGCACGTGGGTCAATCGGACCGCACTTTCAGTCTTGTTGACGTGCTGGCCTCCAGCACCACTGGCCCGAAAGGTGTCCTTTCGAACATCCCGCAAGTCGAGCTCCACATCGGTGGGCTCCGCCTCGGCCAATATGGCTACCGTGGCTGCGCTCGTATGGACCCGGCCTTGCGACTCCGTGGCCGGAACGCGTTGGACCCGATGCGTTCCGCTCTCGTACTTCAAGTGCCCGAACACCGCTTCCCCGGAAATCCGGACCACCACCTCCTTGTACCCCCCC
>NYTZ01000022.1 GCA_002683735.1 Flavobacteriales bacterium | reverse complement strand
AGGCGCACCATGCCCCATCCAATCAAACCCACGCTGAATGCGTCCACCACCGAAAGGGCATGGCGGATTAAGCGGCCATGAACAAAAGCGGTGACTGCCCGCAGCTGGATGCCTAACCGAATCATCCACCGCATGGCCACGGCCTGTCCGCCTGCGAAGTGTTTCTCACTGAAAATGCGCATGGCACCGTGGAACACGCGGACATAGGACAAACTCCCTTTTTTGGTGCTCTCCCCCTTGAAATGAACAATGGGCGCTTGGCTGAAGTATTGATTGACCCAACCACCATTCAAAATTCTGATGCTCAAGTCAATGTCTTCTCCATACATGAAGAAGTCCTCATCGAGCATACCGACTTCTTCCAAGGCTGCGCGACGCATCCACATGAAGGCTCCACTCAACACCTCCACCGGTGCCGTTTCATCCGGGGCGACGTGGCCGAAGTAATAGCCGTTCCAAGTCGGACTGCGTGGCGCGAAGCGCCACAATCCGCTCATTCGACAGAAAGAAGCCCAAGGCGTGGGCATGCCGCGCTTGCTCTCGGGAAGCCAACGTCCAGCACCGTCGAACATCGGGACACCAATGGCCCCGATGTGAGGATCGCTCTCAGCATAGGCCAAGACTTTCTCGAACGTGTCTTCCGGCACCACCGTGTCCGGATTCAACAACAGCACCCAGTCTCCCTTTGACCGGCGGATCGCAGCGTTGTTTCCCGCACTGAACCCCAAATTCTCGTCGGACCTCAGGAGTTCAACTTCCGGATAATTTGACAAAACCCAATCCGCTGATCCATCATCACTTGCGTTGTCAAAAACCAACAACTCAGACTCTCCTTCCCCCAACCTAGACATGGCTACCAAAGCGGCGTCCAAACAGAGGCTCAGATACCCCTTGACATTGTAACTGACGACGATGACAGACAGCTTCATGCGTCACTCTTGGGCACCCGACTGGCCTGCTCGTAAGGCAAGCGCTGCTGCAGGGAGCGAATGAGGGTCAGCTCATCGGCGTATTGGAGCTCGTCACCAACAGCGACACCTCTGGCCAAGGTGGTGATCTCCACCTGGGCTTCCCGTAAACGCTTGTCGAGGTAAAACGCCGTAGTGTCTCCTTCCATAGTGGTCGGAAGGGCAAAAATGACCTCCCTGCACGTTTCCTTCGAAGCCCGTTGAATCAGCGATTCCACCCGCAAATCGGCAGGCCCCACCCCATCCATGGGACTGATGACCCCCCCCAATACGTGGTATCGACCCCGAAAGTGACCGGTGCCTTCAATGGCGAGAAGGTCGCGCAAATCTTCCACCACAGCAATCCGATCGTCCTCCCTGCGGGGGTCAAGACAAATGTTGCATCGATTCTCCTCTCCGAGGTTTCCACAGGTAGTGCAGGCCTTGACGCCTTCTTTCATTTCCTGAATCGCTTCGGTAAACCGACGCACATCCTCCTCGTTTCGGGAAAGCAAGTGCAAGGCCAAGCGGAGCGCAGTCCGACGCCCCACACCGGGAAGCCCGGCAATTTGATCGACAGCCCGATCGATAAGGCGAGACGGCATTTCCACGGCACGAAGTTACGGGCCGATGTAGCTTGCCGGCATGGACACGCCCGTGCTGGCCTTGATCGCCGTTGCCGCCTACCTCTCCCTGCTGCTCTTTCTCGGTCACCGCACAGGCCGAAAGGCCAACATGGCCGACTTCTCCCTCGGAGGCCGCAGAAGCCCATGGTGGGCTGTGGCCTTTGGCATGATCGGCACTTCATTGAGCGGCGTCACCTTCCTGTCCGTCCCAGGCTGGGTGGGCAGCCAGCAGTTCGGCTACATGCAAATGGTGCTGGGATATGTCCTGGGCTACGGGGTGATCATGGGTGTGCTGCTCCCTCTCTACTACCGACTCCAATTGACGAGCATTTACGCTTATCTCGGAGACCGCATCGGAAGCCGTGCCTACAAGACGGGGGCCGCGTTTTTCCTGCTGTCCCGCAGCATGGGCGCCGCGTTCCGGCTCTATCTGGTGGTGCTGGTCCTCAACGAAACCGTGCTGCCGGAGGCTTCAGGTGCTGCGGAGTGGGGCCGGCTCACCGTACTCATAGCCGGCGTGCTCGGCATCATCTGGGCCTACACGCGTAAAGGCGGCATTGCCACAGTCGTGTGGACAGACACGCTCCAAACCGCCTGCATGCTGCTCGCCGCCGCGGTTGCCGTGGTCCTGATCGGCCGGGAACTTGACTTGTCCATCCTAGATATCCCCGGAACCATTGCCGACTCCGGGCATGCCAAGTGGTGGTTCTTCGACGATTGGGGCGCTGCCAATCACGGCGCCAAGCAGTTTGTTGCAGGCACTTTCATTTCCCTGTGCATGACGGGCCTGGACCAGGACATGATGCAGAAAAACCTGAGCTGTCGCAGCCTGCGGGACGCCCAACTCAACATGGGCTCGTTTGCTGTGGTGCTCGTGTTTGTCAACCTGCTCTTCCTCGGACTGGGCGCCCTGCTCCTGTTGCACACCGACGCCACAGGCACCCTCGTCGAAAAGGCCGACCTCCTCTTTGCGACGGTGGCCCTCACGTCCAATATGGGCTGGGCCCTGCCCATCCTTTTTCTCCTGGGACTGGTCGCGGCCGCCCTCTCCAGCGCAGACAGTGCACTGACAGCCTTGACCACCTCGGTCTGCGTGGATTTTCTCGGCATGGACACCGACGGCAGCGCGGAGTCGGCCGCTGCGAACCGACGCCGTCAACGCATCCACCTTGCCGTGAGCGCGGGGATTGGAACACTTATCCTCGCCTTTCATGCCGTCAACGACACCAGCGTCATTGCAGCGCTGTTCGAGGTGACCAGTTACACCTATGGACCGCTTTTGGGACTGTTCGCCTTCTCATTGTTCTACCGCGGACAGCCTGCCGTCGGGACAGACCGTTGGATTCCCATTGTGGCTGTAGCTGCGCCCTGTTTGGGATGGGCGCTGGAACAATGGACCTCTGCCCACGGATTCAGCTTTGGATTCGCCCTGCTTCCGGTCAATGGCTTTTTGACATGGACCGGGGTCATGTTGGCGGCGATGTGGGCCTCCCGGACCACCGCCAAGGCGTAATTTTGACCCTAAGAACCGTCCCCAACGCCTCCCTTTTCATGGAACCCCGTACGTCCCAAATCCTCGGCCGCCTCAACGAATCGGCGACCATCGCCATGAGCCGAAAGGCCCGTGAACTCAAGGCCGCCGGCCGGGACATCATCAGCCTCTCCTTGGGCGAACCCGACTTCGATACCCCCAACGCCATCAAGGCCGCAGGCATCCAGGCCATTGACGACAACTTCACCCACTACCCGCCTGTACCGGGCTATGGCGAAGTGCGGCAAGCCATCTGCGACAAGCTTAAGCGCGACAATGGATTGGATTACGCCCCGGACCAGATCGTGGTGTCCACCGGCGCCAAGCACAGCTTGATGAACGTCGTCCTCAGTCTGGTGGATCCCGGTGACGAGGTCATCCTCCCCACCCCCTATTGGGTGAGCTATGCGGACATGACCAACCTTGCCGGTGGCAAGGTGGTGACCGTCGAAACTGGGATTGCCCAGGATTTCAAGATGACCGCGGACCAATTGCGCCGCGCGTTGACCGACAAGACGCGGATCGTCATGGTCAATTCTCCAAACAACCCCTCCGGCAGCGTCTACACTGAGGTAGAAATGGCCGCCATCGCCGACGTGCTGCGGGACCACCCGCGCGCCATCGCCATCTCCGATGAGATCTACGAATACATCAACTTCACCGAAGCCCACGCCAGCTTGGCCGCTCAGCCCGGCATGATGGAGCGGACCGTGACGGTCAATGGGGTCTCCAAGGGCTTCGCAATGACGGGATGGCGCATCGGTTACATCGCCGCTCCGCAATGGATTGCGGCTGCCTGCACCATGCTGCAAGGCCAATTCACCAGTGGCGCCAGCGGCATTTCCCAGAAGGCCACCGAGCATGCCATGATTGGCGGCGCGGCCCTGGCCGCCGACATGAAAGCCGCCTTCCTTCAACGCCGCGACATGGTGGTGGAAGGCCTGCGCGGCATTGAAGGGTTTAAAGTGAATGTTCCCCAAGGCGCGTTCTACATTTTCCCGGATGTGTCGGCTCTCTTCGGCCGCCAGCACGACGGAGGGACCATCCAAAGTGGCCAGGATCTGGCCATGTACCTCCTCGAGGCTGCGGAGGTCGCCACGGTCGGTGGTGACGCATTCGGCTCTCCGAACTGCATGCGCATCAGCTACGCCGCTTCTGAAGCCCAGCTGAACGAGGCGATTCGCCGCATCGCCAAAGCCATCTCCGAACTCCGCGCATGAACACCGAACAGGAATCGGCCCACCCCTGGACCCGGACATCTCGGGACAGCACGCTCGCAGCACTGGACCGCGCCGAATCGGTTCGCGTACTGGTGGTGGGCGACCTGATGGTGGACCAATACCTGTTTGGACGGGTCGAGCGCATCAGCCCGGAAGCCCCGGTGCCAGTGGTCAGCGCCACCCAGCGGGAGCGCCGCTTGGGCGGAGCAGCAAACGTGGCCCTCAACCTCAAGGCGCTTGGCTGCCAAGTGACCCTGGCCGGACTGGTCGGGGACGACGACCACGGCCGACACCTNCAAGGACAGCTCCAGAACGCCGGTATTGACGGCGATGGCGTCGCCACCGTAAAGGATCGGCCCACCACGCTGAAGACCCGCGTTATGAGCGGAGGACAGCACCTGCTGCGGGTGGACGAGGAAGTGGACCGAGATGTCGACGCCACCGGTGCAGCAGCCTTGCTCTCCCGCATCCAATCCGCCTTGGCATCGCGTCCCCACCACGCCATCCTCCTCGAGGACTACGACAAGGGCGCCCTGTCCGAATCGGTGATTCACAGCATCCTCGACACGGCAAAAGCCCAGNGCATACCGGTATGCGTGGACCCCAAATTCCGGCACTTCGATCTATTCAAGGGTGTGGACCTGTTCAAGCCCAACCTTAAAGAATTGAAAGAAGGATTGGGCCTTCAATNGGAATTGGACGACACCAAAGCCCGAGACGCCGGAATCCGCGATGGACTCGACCGCCTGGACGCCCTCCTTCGGCCCAAGGCCACCTTGCTGACATTGAGCGAGCTCGGCGTTCGCGTCCGGTTTGACGGACAAGACGCCCACCATCCGGCCCATCCCCGGGAAATCCTCGATGTATCGGGTGCAGGCGACACCGTCATCGCCGTGGCCACGATGCTGCTGGCCTGCGGCGTGGCTGCCCCTGATCTCGCTGCCGTCTCAAACCTTGCGGGCGGCCTTGTGTGCGAGACGCCGGGCGTTGTGCCCATTGACCCCGAAGCCCTCCGAAGGGAAATCCAGCGACTCCCCCTCCCCGCATGAAGCTGCAGGAACTGAGGGAACGCGTCAACGTCGGACTCCACCCCCATCGGGAGCGGGTCCTATCCGGGTTCAAGGCAGCCAATGTCCTCGTCAGCCTGTCCGCCTTTGCCTGTCTCATCGCCTACTATGGTTATCCCCTCGAATCGGAGACCGCCCGCAACCTGATCGGCATCATCAAAGGCAGTTTCGCCTTTTACGTCCTGCATTACATCGTGCGGTGGCTCTTTGACTTCCACCCCCTACAATTCCTCAAGAAGAATCGGCTAGAAGGCCTGCTGATGGGACTTCTCGTGTTTGAGGGAATCGGAGACCTCTGCACCGGCCAAGTGTTCCTAGGCCGAGCCATGGACCCCATGGGGTTCGACACCGTCGAGGACTGGACCGTCTGGATGGTCCAAGCCTACTTCCTCGTGGTGGTCATTCTGGAATTGTCGGAGCGAGCCCGCACCCTCCCGCGTTTTCGCTTCCATCCTGCCACCCTGTTCATTTTCAGCTTCCTGGCCCTCATCCTTTCCGGCACCGGCCTGCTCATGCTCCCGGAAATGACCACGGACGGACTGGGCATGACCTTGTCTGACGCCCTGTTCACCTCCACCAGCGCCACCTGCGTCACGGGCCTGATGGTCCAGGATGCGGAGACGTTCTTCACCCACAAGGGCCACGTGGTCCTCATGGTGCTCATCAAGCTCGGCGGCCTGAACATCATCGCCTTCGGCTCCCTGCTCGCGCTGCTGGCCCGCTTCGGGGTGGGCGTGCGTCAGCACGATGTCATCGAAGACTTCGTTAACCGCGGGAGCATCCTCGGCAGCCGCGGCATGCTGGGCCGGGTCATCCTGTGGAGCATCGCCATTGAAATCATCGGCGCCCTGGGGCTTTTCCTATTCTGGCCAGGCGGCCTGTTCGAGAGCACCGGCGACCGCATTTTCCAGAGCCTGTTTCTGTCCATCAGCGCGTTTAACAACGCCGGGATCAGCCTCTTCAGTGACGGACTGGCCGACCCAAGGGTATCCGAGGCATGGCTGGTGCACTGGATGGTCACCCTTCTCGTCTTCTTCGGGGCACTGGGCATGGTGGCCATTTTTGACTTGTTCTCGCGTGAATCCCTGAGGGAGCGCATGAAGAACCCTTGGCGACAAATCCGTTTCCCCACCAAGATTGCGCTGTATTACAGCCTGGCGCTCGTGGGTTTCGGGGCCATCGCCTACTTGCTGCTAGAGTCTGGCGCCGGCGGCACCCTCGACGGCATGGGGTGGACGGGACGCATCACCACGGCCTTTTTCCAAAGCGCCACTCGCACCAGCGGATTCAACACCGTCGACATCGGCGCTATAGGTACCCCGATGCTCTTTCTACTCATCATCCTGATGTTCATTGGCGCATCAAGCTCTTCCACTGGAGGCGGCATCAAGACCAGCACGTTTGCCGTCGTCTTCGCCGATTTGATCGGCACCATCCGCGGCCTCCAACACCCTCACCTGTTCAAGCGCACGATTGGCAAGACCCTGCGCAGCCGCGCATGGGGAATCTTGATGTTCTTCCTGCTGTTCAACCTGGTGGGCATCTTCGCCCTCACGTTGAGCGAACCCCACCTGTTGACCGAGGACCGGGGCTTCCTGAATCTGCTTTTCGAACAAGTCAGCGCCCTCGGCACCGTAGGACTCAGCACAGGAATCACCGCAGACATTAGCCCCATGGGACGCGGCATTCTCATCGCCAGCATGATCATCGGACGGGTGGGAACCCTCACCGTCGCCTTTGCATTTGCCCGTTCAGTCGTCAGCAGGAACTACAAATACCCCGAAGGCCACACGATGGTGGGCTGATGCCGACCTTGCACCCTATGGGAACCCCGATCACCCCGTACGGAAGCGGCGACGCCAAAAAGGCACAGGTCGCGCAGATGTTTGACAACATCGCGCACCGCTATGATTTCCTGAACCACTTCTTCAGCTTGGGCATCGACAAGCTTTGGCGCAAGAAGGCAGTCCGCATGCTGTTGTCCGAAGACCCGAGCGAAGTACTCGACGTGGCCACAGGAACCGCAGATTTTGCCATCGAGTCCGCGAGAATGGCGCCCGAACTCAAGGTGGTCGGCGTAGACATCTCCGCCGGCATGCTCGACATCGGCCGCACCAAGGTGAGCAAGGCAGGCCAAGACGGACGGGTGGAACTGGTGCTGGGCGACGGAGAGTCCCTGCCCTTCGAAGACGGCCGGTTCGATGCGTTCACAGTGGCCTTCGGGGTCCGCAATTTTGAGAACCTCACCGCCGGACTGCGCGAGATGCAACGCACCCTGCGCCCGGGCGGAAAGGGTTATATCCTCGAGTTCTCCAAGCCCCGGATGTTTCCGATGAAGCAGCTGTTCTGGCTGTATTTCCGCTACGTCATGCCCACGGTGGGCAAATGGTTTTCCAAGGACGCTTCGGCCTACACTTACCTCCCGGAATCCGTCAAGGTCTTCCC
>NYTZ01000021.1 GCA_002683735.1 Flavobacteriales bacterium | reverse complement strand
ATGTCCGCCTGCTCTTTGCGGTACCAGGCATTGTCGCCATCCAAGGCTACGGCCTTGTCCACTGCGCTGCGGGCTGCATCCCATTGTCCATCCTGTCGCTCGAGCCGGGCCAGTTCAAAGTGGACCACGGCTGCGGCAGGGTCGCGATCGAGACAGGTGAGCAAGGCTTCTTTGGCACCGGCACGGTCGCCTTTGAGCTTGGCCACCTGAGCATCGTAGTAGGCATCGTGAAACGCCTTGTCCACGCCGCCCATTCCAGAATCGTCCGTGGATCCCGCCCCTCCGAGCACGGCACATCCACCGGCCGTCAGGGTCAGGCAGAACAGCAGAAGGGGGGTCAGACGGCTCATCCGATTTCGCAGTGGTCTCCGAGGCTGAGGCCGGCAGGGGCCTGAACGATCTTGGCGTGCCGTCCGATCATGGCGCCCTCGAGGTGGGCACCTTGGATGTGGGTGTGGTCGCCGATGAGGCAATCCCGGAGGATGCTGTCTTCCACCACCGTGTTGGGGCCGATGGTCACCCGCGGTCCGACCACGGACCGTCGGAGGACGGTGCCCGGTTGGATTTCGCAGGGAGGGATGACGATGCTGTCTTCCAAGGTGACGCCGTCGTGCACACGGGCTTGCTCTCCCATGAAGTCGAGCATGCGTCCGTTGGTGTCGACCGTCACCCGGCGGTTGCCACAATCCATCCACGCGCTGACTTCTCCAGGCCGGAAGCGGGCGCCTTGTTCGGTGAGGGCGCGGAAGGCGTCCGGCAACTGGAATTCGTCGCCGTGGCGCACATCTCCTTCGATGAGCTTGCGGATTTCACGGTGCAATCCAGCCGCGTCGCGGAAGTGGTAAATGCCGATCATCGCCAGGTCGGATACGGGCTCTTCGGGCTTCTCGGCATAGGTGTCGATTGCTCCGTCCTCGCCGAGCACGACCACTCCGAATTGGCGGGGGTCGTCGATGCGCTTCACGAAAATGTGCCCGTCGGCTTCTGCGTCGAGGTGGAAATCGGCACGGAATAGGGTGTCAGCGAATGCGATCACAGCCTCGCCTTCGAGCAGGTCTTCGGCGCACCAGACGGCATGCGCCGTGCCCAAGGGCTTTGCTTGATGTCGAATGTGGCCCTGTGCACCGAGGCGTTCGGCCAAGGCCAGAAGGTCGGCTTCGACCTCTGCGCCGAAATCGCCAATGACAAAGGCGATGTTTTTGAAGGGCCGGGGGCTCATGGCGGCCAGATCCTCCACGAGGTGCTGCACGATTGGCTTGCCCGCCACCGGCACGAGGGGCTTCGGGATGGTGAGCGTGTGGGGGCGCAGGCGGCTGCCGCGTCCGGCCATGGGAATGATCAAATTCATGCAGTACCGGTGTGTCCGAACCCACCCGCACCGCGATCGGTGATGGCGAGGTCATCGGGGTTTTCGACGGAGGACCATTCCACCCGGGCATAGGCGGCGACGACCAATTGGGCGATGCGCTCTCCGGGCTCGAGGGTGAAGGGCTCCTGACCGTGGTGAATCAACAGAACGCCGATTTCGCCGCGATAGTCCGCGTCGATGGTACCTGGGCTGTTGAGCACGGTGAGGCCATGCTTGTAGGCCAAGCCACTCCGCGGCCGGACTTGGGCCTCATATCCCTCGGGCAGTTCGATGTGAAGCCCCGTGGGCACAAGCCGGCGTTCGCCAGGCTGCAGAACCACCGGGCCGTCGAGCCGGGCGCGCAAGTCGAGACCGGCACTGTGTGGCGTGGCGTAGGCCGGCAGGGCATCTGCGCCGGTGTTGGCCACCCGGACCAAAACGGTGGGCGAGGTGGAGGAGCTCATCCGCGTTTGAATTCGGGTTTGCGCTTGTTCAAGAAGGCGTCCACGCCTTCGTGGAAGTCGGGGTGCTCGAAGCAGCGTCCGAATTGGTCAATCTCCACTTCAAATCCTTCTGCGGATCCACTGGCCTGAACACAGCGGATGGCGGCGGCGATCGCGTTTGGGCTGTTGGCCGACATCCCAGAAGCGGCCTTCAAGGCGGTATCGAGCAGAGCTTCTGGCTCGACCACACGGCTCACCAAACCGCTGATCAAGGCTTCGTCGGCCTTGACCATGCGGGCGGATAGGATCATTTCCATGGCCCGACCGGTACCGATGATGCGGGCGAGCCGTTGGGTGCCTCCGTATCCCGGAATGAGACCGAGGGTGACCTCGGGCAGCCCCAAACGGGCCCGATCCGATGCGATGCGAACGTGACAGGACAGGGCCAATTCAAGTCCCCCTCCGAGTGCAAATCCGCCGATCGCAGCAATGAAGGGGGTGTTGGACAGGGCAATAGCATCGAACAGGGTACGCTGTCCGCGTTCGGCCATGGCGCGTCCCTGAGCGCCATTGAAGTCGGCGAATTCCTTGATATCGGCTCCGGCCACAAAGGCCTTCTCACCGGATCCGGTCAGGATGACGCAACGTACGTCATCGCGGGTTTGGATCTGGTCCACCATCCGACCGAGCTCAGCGATGAGATCGGCGTTCAAAGCATTCAGTTGCTGGGGTCGATTCAGGGTCCAGACGGCAGTGGTGCCGTGCAGGGACTCCAGGACGAGGGCGGTCTCGGACATGGGTTCGAAATTAGGCAATCCCACCCCCGCCGGCCGCCTGCAGTCTGCGGGTTGCCGGATGTTGGGGTGTGGACCAAATCGCATCCGACTCCCCCTCCTCAACGACCCGGCCAGCGTCCATGACCAGCGTGCGGTCGCAGAGGTACCGGACCACGCTTAGGTCGTGGCTGATGAACAGCAGGGAAAGCCCTCGATTGCTTTGCAGTTCCACGAGAAGATTCAAGACTTGGGCCTGCACGCTCACATCGAGGGCGGCCACGGCCTCATCGCACAGGAGCAGTTTTGGATTGGCTGCGAGGGCCCGGGCAATAACAATGCGCTGGCGTTGTCCCCCGGAAAAGGCGTCGGGGCGTTTGTCGAGGTCGTCGGCGTTCAGGCCCACGGCTTGGAGCAGGTCGGCGGCCCGATCGCGGGCTTCCGATTTCGGGGTGCCCCAGCGCAAGAGGACTTCGGTTAGGATGCGGCCGATGCGCAAGGCAGGGTTGAGGGCGGCTCGGGGGTCCTGAAAGACCAGACCGACGTGGGATTGGATGTGGGCAAGCTGGGCGGCAGAACCACCTTGTACTTCTTGTCCGGCGAGGCGGAGGGTCCCGGAATCCAGCGCGTGCAGTCCCAGGATGGCCCGGGCGAGGGTGGTTTTTCCGCATCCACTTCCCCCAACGATGCCAAGGCTTCCCCCTTCAGGAAGAGAAAAGCTGACGTCATTCAACGCGGGAATGGCTGAGCCGGGGTAGGTCTTGGTGGCGCATTCCACGTCGAGCAGGGCCGGNGTGTCGNCTGTCGGGGCTGTGAGTTGACCGGTGGTGCGGGCCGATGGCGCCTCCGAGAGAAAGTCCTCGAGAACAGGGAGCGGCGTTGGCCGTCCCGAACGCGGCACGCGACAGGCGAGCATGCCGCGGGTGTAGGGGTGCTGGGGGCGGTTGAGAAGGGCGGAAGCCGAGCCCTGCTCGACGACTTCACCGCGAAACAGGACGGCCACCCGGTCGGCATGCTGCTCCACGACGTCCATGTCGTGGGTGACAAGCACCATGGCCAATCCCCGCTTCTGTTGAAGGGTGGCGAGCAGGTCGAGAAGCTCGGCACGCAAGATGCTGTCGAGGGCGGTGGTGGGTTCGTCCGCCAGAAGGATGGCCGGGTCGTTGGCGAGCGCCATGGCGATGAGAAGGCGCTGTTTCTGACCGCCGGAGAGGGCGTGTGGGTAGGCGCGGAAGGCCCGGTCGACATCGGGAATGTTGACCTCCTCCAAGAGGGCGCGGGCCTTGGACTCGGCCTCCACACGGTCCAGCTCGGCATGGCGACGGATGACCTCGACGAGTTGCTGGCCGCACCGCATGGTCGGGTTGAGACTCGTCATGGGCTCCTGGAAGACCATGGTGATGCGGTCGCCCCGGGGCACGGGATGGACCGGTTCCGGGGTGGCGCTGGCCCAGCATTCACCTAGGCCCACGATGCGCCCGGAGGTCAACTGGGCCGCCTTTGGCAACAGGCCGAGGGCCGCCATGCAGCACAGGGTTTTGCCGGAGCCGCTTTCTCCGACCAGCGCCAAGGTTTCGCCCGCGGCCACATCGAGGTCGATGCCGCGGAGGATGGACCGACCCCCGATGTCCAGATCGAGGCCGTCCCAGCGGAGGGCGACGTCAGAGCGTGCCACGCAGGGCTTGCTCGCGTTCAATGGCTTCGAAGAGCGCCTTGAAGTTGCCCTTGCCGAAACTCTGNGCCCCTTTGCGCTGGATGATCTCGAAGAACATCGTNGGCCGGTCGACCACTGGCTTCGTGAAGATCTGCAGCAGGTAGCCTTCGTCGTCGCGGTCGATGAGAATGCCTAGGTCCCGCAACGGGGCGAGGTCCTCGTCGATCTCTCCCACGCGGTCCAGGACCGTGTCGTAGTAGGTGCCCGGCACCTGGAGGAATTCGATGCCGCGGGCTTGCAGTTCCGTCACCGTCTCGATGATGTTGTCGGTCGCCACGGCGATGTGCTGGACACCGGCGCCCTGGTAGAAGTCGATGTACTCTTCGATCTGGGACTTCTTGCGGCCGGCGGCGGGTTCGTTGATCGGGAACTTGATCCGCCCGTTTCCATTGCTCATCACCTTGGACATCAAGGCGGTGTACTCGGTGGAAATGTCCTTGTCGTCAAAGGAGACCAGCTGGGCAAAGCCCATCACCTTGGCGTAGAATTGGCACCAGGTGTTCATTTCCCCCCAACCGACATTGCCGACCATGTGGTCGATGTACTTCAAACCCACGACTGCAGCTCCGCCGGCCGGATTCCAAGCCTGATAGCCTGGGAGGAAGATGCCGTTGTAGGCCTTGCGCTCCACGAAGACGTGGATGGTGTCCCCATAGGTCTCAATGGCGCTGAGCACCACCTGGCCGTCCCCGTCCTCGCGGGTGTGCGGCTCGAAGACGCTCACGGCACCGCGTGACGTGGTTTCCTTCCAGCTCATGGCTGCGTCATCGACCCAGAGGGCCACAGCCTTCACGCCGTCCCCATGCCGGTTCAGGTGGTCGTTGAGCGGACCGTCTGCCGCGAGCGGGGTGGTGAGCACGAGGGTAATCTTGTCCTGGCGCAGCACGTAACTGACGCTGCCGGCATCTCCCGTCTCAAGGCCCTTGTAGGCGACTGGCTGGAAGCCCCAGGCGTTCATGTAGTAGTAGGCGCTCTGCTTGGCGTTGCCGACGATGAGCTCCACGTGGTCCGTGCCCAACAGGGGCAGGAAGTCTTCCGCTTCCGGGACGACGATGGCGGGTTGGGGGGTCTGCTGTTCCATGGTCATTGCAGGATTCAGTCGAGGGTCTTCGCGGTGTATCCGAGCCAGCTTTGGTGGTAGCCACCGTCCTCGATGTCGAGGGCGTGCTGGGTCAGNCGGAGGGGNCGGAAGGTGTCCACCATNACGGCGAGNTCGGCGGTGCCGGTCTTGCCNATGGAGCCTTCNTAGGTNCCGGGGTGGGGTCCGTGGGGAATGCCGCCNGGGTGNAGNGTGAGGTCNCCGCGNGAGATGCCNTTGCGGCTCATGAAGTTGCCCTCGACGTAGTACAGCACCTCATCTGAATCGATGTTGCTGTGGTTGTAGGGGGCGGGAATGGACTTTGGATGGTAATCGTACAGCCGNGGGCAGAAGCTGCAGATGACAAAGGCGTCCGTCTCGAAGGTCTGGTGGACGGGCGGCGGCTGGTGGACCCGGCCGGTAATGGGCTCGAAGTCGTGGATGGAAAAGGCGTAGGGGAAATGGTACCCGTCCCAGCCGACCACATCGAAGGGGTGACGGGCATAGGTCGCCGTGTGGATCAAGCCCTCTTTCCTGACNTCGATGGGGAAGTTGCCTTCGCGATCCACGGCCTGTACATGCTCCGGCACCCGGAAGTCTCGCTCGCAGAAGGGGCTGTGCTCGAGCAGCTGTCCGAAGTGGTTGCGGTAGCGCTTCGGCGTGACCACGGGATGGGCACTTTCGACGACCAACCAACGTTGGTCCACGCCCTTGGCCGGTGCCCAGCGGTGGATAACCCCCCGCGGGATCACGAGGTAATCGCCGGGGCGGTAGGCCAGCGTGCCGAACATCGTTTCGAGCACGCCCTCTCCGTCGTGGATGAAGACGACCTCGTCGCTGTCGGCATTCTTGTAGAAGCGGTCCGCCGGGTCGGCCTCGGTCGGCCGGGCCACGGAGATGGTGCAGTCCGCATTGAACATCATCGGCACCCGCGCAGTGAGTGCATGGCCCGATGAAGGCGCCTTGAATCCTGAAACGCGGCGGGACTTGAGGTTCACCTTGACCCCTTCCACCGGGCGGGCATCCACTGGCTCCGAAACGGATTTCACCATGGTCGGCGGGTACAGGTGGTAGAGCAATGAGCTCATGCCCACGAAACCGATCGTACCGAACAGTTGCTCATGGTGGAGCGTGCCGTCGGCCTTCGGAAACTGGGTGTGGCGCTTGTGCGGAACCTGCCCGCGCGTCTGATAGAAGGGCATGAATGCAAGGTAAAGTGGAACAGGCTCAGCTTCCGCCTCCGATGCCGGCATACCAAGGCAGGCTTCCATCCTCTTTTGGTGGGAACCTCAAGGGCACTTTGTAGCCTTCCGGCAATGCGGCATCGGGGGACTGGCCAGTCCGGTCCACAAGGACCTTGAGCTTTACGGCTTCTGCATCGCTGATGGTGCGCAAGGTCTCGCCCTGNTGGACCACGTGCCAATCCCGCGTGCCGCGTCTCCGCTTGGGTTGCGTGTACAACCGGCGGTCGGAATCGAGGGCCGTACTCGCCTTGGCGCCATCGAGGTCATTGTACTTGCGGAGCTGCCAAACGGCNACTTCGAGCGCACCGGCGATGTCGCCGAGGGTCTCGCCTTTCCGGCCCTGGATCCACGTCACGTCGTTGTCGGTGATGCCGCCCAGGCGGCTTCCGCTGAGGTTGACGGCCCGGACATCGTCTTCCCTGCGCGAGTCGCTGCCGCTGTTGTCGGCTATCAAGGGCTCGCGACCCGGCATTTCTCCGCGCCGGATCCACGCCATTCCCTCGTCGNCATACCGGTCCAACTCGTGGCGTTCGATGAGCTCGATGAGGGCCTTCGCATAAGTGGGGCTCGTGGCATACCCGCAGCGCTTCAACCCTTTGGCCCACCCCTTATAATCGTCGATGTCCAACGCGAAGAGCGGTTCATAGCGCTTCTTCTTGAGGAACAGGCTGTGGTCGTGGTAACTGTCTCGNGGGTCGTCGTACACCCGGAAGCACTCGCCTTTTTCATCGTCGTCGTGGTAGGTGCGCCCGCCCTGCCAGTCTTTGTGGCATTTGATGCCGAAGTGGTTGTTTGACTTTTGGCTCAATTCGCTCTTTCCCGAGCCGCTTTCGAGCAGGCCTTGCGCCAAGGTGATGCTCGCGGGAATGCGGTGCTCGAACATCTGGCGAATGGCCTCGTCCTTCCATTGTTGGATGTAGGTGCGTTGGTCTTCTGCGCCGGCAAAAGCCGTCAAGGCGGAAGAAAGCCAGAAGGCGGCGAGCAAGCCAACCGAAAGGGGACGCCACGTTGGAGACATGCCCTCAAAGAACGCCAATGGGCGTGGCTGCGTGTGTCGGCCGTGTGCGTTTCACCCACAAGGGGCGGTTCAATTCACGGCGGCCATGTCGCGGACTTCCACGACGGCGCCTTCCGTGCTGAAGAAGGTCCATTCACCCGAAGGAATTCCCTCGGCATGTTGGCCTTCGATGTGGGGCAGACCGTTGGGGTGCCAGGTGCGGAACAGGCCCTCTTTTACGCCCGACACATAGTCCACTTGGCTCCAAGGTTTTCCACTGTCTCGGTAGGTGTTCCAAGTGCCTTCCCGGACGCCCTCGACGAGCCGACCGCGGACATGGATTCTGCCGTTTTCGTGAAACTGCTGGACCTCTTCACCGGCGACGCCTTCCTCTGTGGAGCGGACCTCCTTGCGGCTTCCATCCGGCCATTGCGCTACGACATCTTCGGTGCGGTCAGGCCCGCCACACGCGGCAAGNACCAGNAGACAAACGGGAAGAATCCGGCGCATNATTTCCGACGTGAAATGGTGAAGTCGACGAGGTCAATGAGGGATTGCCGCGCGGGGGTGTCGGGCAAACCAGCGAGCAGGGCGACGGCTTCGTCCCGGTACTGGCGCATGGCTGACTCGGCGTAGGCGATGCCTGGGCCGTTTTGGATTTCTTCCAACAGGCGGGCCGCCGTCTCGGGCGCTTTGGCGCTGCGTTTGATGGCGCGGATGGTGCGGCGGCGGTCCCCCTTGGATTTGGATTGGAGATCGTGGATGAGCGGCAGGGTCATTTTCCGCTCTTTCACATCGCCCCCCTTGGGTTTTCCGGTCGCGCTCGTCGGGGCGAAGTCGAGCAGGTCATCCTTGATTTGGAACGCGATGCCCATGGCCTCCCCGAAGGCGTGCATGCGCTGCACATCCGCTTCATCGGCCCCGGTACTGGCGGCTCCAGCCGCGCAACAGGCGGCAATGAGCGAAGCGGTTTTGCGGCGGATGATGTCGTAGTACACCTCCTCGGTGATGTCCAACCGGCGGGCTTTCTCGATTTGAAGGAGCTCTCCCTCGCTCATGGCTTCGACGGCCTTCGAGGTGATGCGCAGCAAATCCACGGAATCGCGGTCCATGGAGATCAGCAGGCCCCGGCTGAGCAGGTAATCGCCCACGAGGACGGCAATCTTAGATTTCCAGAGGGCTTGGATGGAGAAGAACCCCCGCCGGGTCTCGGCCGCATCCACCACGTCGTCGTGGACCAAGGTGGCGGTGTGCAGGAGTTCGATAAGCGTGGCGGCCACGTGGGTGCGGACCTGAGTACCACCGTTGGCCGCGGCGGACAGGTAGACCAACAGCGGCCGCATCTGTTTGCCACGGCTCCGCACGATGTAGCGCGTGATGTGGTCCAACAGGGGGACGGACGTTTTCATCGCTTCCTTGAAGTGGCCTTGGAACGCCTTCATTTCGGCGTCGACGGGTCGGCGGATGGTGGCGAGGTCAGCCATGGTGCCAAAGGTACCTCGGGGAACCTGTGGGCGGCGGGCCCGGGTCACCGCTGTATTTTGCGGCATGATCCTGTCCATGACTGGCTACGGAAAGGCCGAGGCGCACATTGGTGCGCGGAAATACACAGTGGAGGTTCGGTCGTTGAATGGCAAGGGGTTGGACCTGTCCGTGCGCATGCCCTCCCGGTTCCGGCCCCACGAAATGGAGCTCCGAAAGCAAGTTGGCCAAGCGGTCGGCCGTGGGAAATCTGACCTGCTGATCCACTTCGAATCGGATTCATCGGACGTCCGCAACGAAGTCAACACGGGGTTGCTCCAACAATATGTGGATCAACTGACGCCGCTGTTTGCCGCCAATGGCATCCCCGAGGACCACGTGCCAGGCCAGTTGCAGAAGATGCAGTCGGCCCTTCGTTTTCCCGACGCGGTCAGTGCATCCAAGGATGCCCTAGGAGAGGGGGAATGGGAGGCGCTGAAGGCTCTCGTCACCGCAGCATCAGATCAGTTCAAGGAATACCGCACCCAGGAAGGCGCCGTGCTCGAGTCCGATTTCCGACAGCGCATTGGCCAGATTCAGGCGTTGCAACAGGATCTGGCCCCCTTGCTCGAAGCCCGGACTGCCCGCACGCGAGGGCGCTTGCGTGAGCACATTGAGGCTGACATTCCACGCGACCGCATCGACGAGAATCGGTTTGAGCACGAACTGATTTTCTATCTGGAGAAGCTCGACGTGACCGAGGAGTTGGTTCGCCTTGAGGCCAATTGCACCTACTTTCTCGAAATGCTGGATGCCGAACACGGCCAAGGCAAGAAGCTTGGATTCATCTCCCAGGAGATCGGCCGCGAGATCAACACGCTCGGCAGCAAG